>NZ_CP007456.1:2100000-2370978 GCF_000800455.1 Bifidobacterium catenulatum PV20-2 | reverse complement strand
GGTAAGCGTGTTGAAATGGCTGAATTGTGAATAACAGTTATGTAGTTTGTGGATAACTTTTGTGGGGAGTTTGGCGATATAGCAACGTTTTTTGTGGATTGTTTTGTGGGGAGAGTCCCCACAAAATGTGAAGGAATTAGTGGAGGCAATTACTCTGTTCAGGGGTCAGAGTAACTTGGTAGAGCTTGACTCATGAGGAGCCGTGCCTTGGCATGGCTAAAAACACCGGGAGCATTAATTATGAAGAGGACATTCCAGCCGAACAACCGCCGTCGCCACATGAAGCACGGTTTCCGTCAGCGCATGCGCACCCGCGCAGGTCGCGCTCTGATCAACCGTCGCCGCGCCAAGGGCCGCAAGTCCCTCGCTGCCTGATTTAACGGCATAGAGCGGTGGAACGGCTGAAAAGCCATCGCGATTTCGTCGCGGTGCTCAAACGCCGTCGTAGGGTATCGCGAGAAGACATCGTCGTGCATTATTTGGTGCACGACGATGCCGTTATTGGTGATTCCACGGCGAAGCGGGGCCGACGTGTCGGTTTGGCCGTTTCCAAGGCTGTCGGCAACGCAGTAATGCGTAATGCCGTCAAACGTCGTTTCCGCGTGCTTGCACGAAAGTACGAATCTGCCTTACCTGAATCCTGCGATATCGTGTTGCGTGCCAAGCCAAGTGCTGCACATGCTGATTTTCTATCGTTGGAACAGCAGATCGTGGCATGTTTTGAAGCGGTGAATCGTAAGGCCGTGCGTCAGTAATGAACGCCGGTTGTGACGGAAATTGGATGATTCGCGCCATTCGCTGGTACCAACGTCATATTTCCGCGAATACCGCACCCTGCTGCAGATATTATCCAAGTTGTTCCAATTATGCGATTCAGGCGATTGAACGATTTGGCCGCCTTAAGGGTGGCCTTCTTGCGTTATTGCGCCTTCTTCGCTGCAATCAGTGGAACCGTGGGGGAATTGACGACGTTCCGCAGCTTTATTCCTTGTTTTACAGATGTTCGTGGTCGAAGGCACACGAGGAACCTCGGCTCACGCCTCTGAACGTAGAAAAACCTATAGGCGATAAGGAGACTGGCCTGTAATGAATCAAAATCAATTCCTCCTCGACAGCGGTTTCTGGGGCTGGCTGTATAAGCTCCTGTATCCCGTCGAGTGGCTCATGACGCAGATCATGGCCGTATTCCATAAGTTCCTGGTGATGCTGGGCATGAACGAGATCGGTTTCTCGTGGGTCATGTCCATCGTATTCCTAGTACTTGTGGTCCAGGCATGCGTTTTTCCGCTGTTCTACAAGTCCATGAAGGGTATGCGCAAGATGCAGGCCCAGATGGCCGTCCTGCAGCCAAAGATGCAGCGTATCCAAAACAAATACAAGGGCAAGAATGATCCCGCCAGCAAGGAAGCCATGCAGCGCGAGATGATGAAGCTCTACCAGGACAATGATGCGAACCCGATGGGTGGCTGCACTTCCATGCTCCCTATGTTCGTGCAGGGTCCCGTGTTCATGTGCATGTTCTATACGCTGTCAGCCATTCCGTACATCGCACGCGGCAAATTCAGGGACGGACAGGGTCTTGGCGCTTTCGACATCGCCACAGCCAAGCAGTTCACGTCTACCACAGTGTTCGGTGTGAACGTGGCTGATAACTTCACGACCGCCGCTGTGCATGGCAAAGTAGTTATCGCCATCTTCGTTGCATTGATGTGCTTCTGCCTGTGGTTCATGCAGTACAACAGCATGAAGCGTAACATGGCTCAGTCTGCGGCAAACAAGCAGACCGAAATGATGCAGAAGATGATGTTGTGGATGTTCCCGATCATGTACATTTTCTCCGGTATTGCCATGCCATTCGCTGTGCTGGTGTACTGGCTCACCAACAACATCTGCAATCTGTTGCGTTCCATCTGGCAGATCCACGTCTTCCCGACTCCGGGATCTCCGGCCGCCGAAGCGAAGGAAAAGCGTGATCATGTTCATGAGAACGCCCGCCGAGCCAAGGCCGGTCTGCCATCCCTCGAGGAAGAGGCGCTGCAGAAGGCCAAGGAAGCCGCCGAAGTGAAGGAAAAGCACGGCTACCAGCGTCAGCAGCCGAGCCGTAAAAAGAAAAAGAAGTGAGTAAGAGTGTGTCCCGTGTTTCACATGAAACGCGGGACACACCACTTTTATCAGCGTTTATTGTCGACGTGGTAAACAGTAACTAGACTTTACCTAACAAGACTTTAGTAATAGAAACCCCGCTCAAAGGAGTACAACCACTATGGCGCAAGATGAGGAAAAGACCATCGATCAGCTCAACGAGGAAGCTGATATCGCTGCCGATTATCTTGAAGGACTGCTCGATATCGTCGATTACGAGGGTGATATTGAAATGGGCGTGCGCAACAATCGTCCTACCGTGCAAATCGTCGCTGATGATGATACGGATATCAAGCATCTCATCGGACGCAACGGCGAGGTCGTCGACGCATTGCAGCAGCTGACGCGGCTTGCAGTGCAGCAGAAGACCGGCGAACGTTCTCATCTCATTGTGGACGTCGACGGCTATCTAAAGCGCAAGCGTCAGCGTCTGCACGACATCGCGCTGGATGCCATCGACGAGGTGCGTGAGACCGGAGAGCCGGTCGACCTGAAGCCGATGAATTCCTTCGAGCGTAAGATCGTGCACGACGTGGTGCGTGAGGAAGGCATGAAGTCCCGTTCCCACGGCGAGGAGCCACGTCGTTACGTTACGGTGTATTTCAAGGCTTCCGCCGCCGAGGAAACCGAAGACGAGGATGAGGCCTGAGTTTGGCTCGTTTCACGTGAAACACGGCGTCACCATCATGGTGGCGCTTTTTTATTGCGATTGGTGAATGACTGCACGCAGGTCGTGCGCTGGGTACGTGACGCCTATGTGCATGGACTTGCGCACAGTCTGCGTAGGCCGTGCGATATTGCCGGCATTGGTCGGGGAGTAATGGCTGGAATACCAGCAATAAGGAAGAGCAGGATATAGGATGGTGCCCATGAGTGATGTGACAGACGAACTTGATGATTCGCCGATTCTTGAGGAAGTGCTGGGGGATGCGTTAGGCAAGCTGCGTGTTTTTCATGCGAAACTTGCCGAAGAGGGCGAACCCCGTGGGTTGATCGGACCACGAGACGTTGGGATTATTTGGGAACGCCATATTCTGAACTCGGCTGCCATTGTGCCTTTCGTGAGGGAATCCACGGCCAAGAAGCAGTTCAAAACGGTTGCCGATATTGGCAGCGGCGGCGGTTTTCCCGGTATCGTTGCGGCCGCATGCCTGCCGGATCACCAGTTCACGCTCGTGGAGCCCATGGAACGGCGTATCGAATGGCTGAACGAGTGCGTGACGGACATGGAGCTGGAGAACGTTACGGTGGTGCGTGCCAGAGCCAATGAGATGATCGAGGCCATTGCGGGTACGTCTGGTGCTCAAGGCGGCAACCGTGGCAATGGAAACGCCAGAAACGGCAAAGGCGGCAGGAACGGCAGGGGAGCGGTTGCCCGCGGTCCTGTGCTGGATTTGGATGGCAAGCCCATTCAGGCAAGGCATCCGTTCGCCGTGGTGACCAGTCGTGCCGTTGCGCCGATGACCAAACTATCCGGGTGGACGTTGCCGTTGCTTGAACGCGGTGGACGCCTGGTCGCATTGAAGGGAAGGTCCGCTCAGGAGGAGATCGAAAAAGCCTCCAAGGAGATCACCAAGTGCGGCGGCGTTCGTCCACGAGTAGTGGATGCTGAGGTCGGTCCGGGGCTTGAATCGACCCATGTACTCATGGTGGATAAAAAGTAAGTTATCCACCATTTCAGCGAGTTGTCCACATTATCCACAACTGGAGAATCGTTGAAATAAAGCGCGAAAAAAATGTTGGAATAGCAACGAAATATCGGTGGATAACTTTTTGCAAGCAACGTAAGTTATCCACCGACTATCCACAGTTATCCACATTTACGCACAATGGGTGGATGGGTTGAATCTGTCCACCCAAATGATGAAACTTGAGTGTTAAGCATATCGTAAGGAAGGCTGACGTATGACTGGACCTGAAGGACCAGATAACCTGACATCGATGGAATCGGCGACGGAAACCATCAAACGAATTTTCGGAGGATCGAATTCTCCTCTTGGTTCGCAGATCGCCGACGAATCGTCTCGCTATCGTGCCTTGCAGAAGGCCGTTTGCCCAAAGCCGGAGCAGACGCGCCTGATCGCGGTCGCCAATCAGAAGGGTGGCGTTGGCAAAACCACGTCTGCAGTGAATCTTTCCGCTGCGTTAGCCCAGTTCGGTTCCAAGGTGCTGCTGATCGATATGGATCCGCAGGGCAATGCGTCGACCGCGTTGGGCGCTCCGCATGCGTCGGGAGAGCCGTCGGTATACGACGTGATCGAAGGTAGGAAAACCATTGCCGAAGTCAAGCGCACCTGCCCTGACTTCGATCTGCTTGACGTGGTGCCAGCCTCCATTGATCTGAGCGGTGCCGAGCTGGAAGTCGCCGACATGGAAAATCGCAATGTTCTACTGAAAACCGCGGTTGACGAGTATCTTGAGAACAGCGAGGAACACTACGATTACGTGATCATCGATTGCCCTCCAAGCCTTGGCCTGCTGGTAATTAACGCCATGTGCGCGGTTCATGAGATGCTGATTCCGATCCAAGCTGAATATTATGCGTTGGAGGGTCTTGGTCAGCTTATCAATACCATCGGGTTGGTGCAGGAACATTTCAATCCGTCACTGCTTGTTTCTACCATGCTGATCACCATGTTCGATAAGCGAACCCTGCTTAGCCGTGAAGTGTATGACGAGGTCAAAAGCCACTATCCGACCATCGTGCTGGACACCACGATTCCACGAACGGTGAAAATCTCGGAAGCGCCAAGCTTTAATCAAAGCGTTATCGCCTACGACCCCAAGGGTATGGGTGCAATCTCCTACTGTGAGGCCGCGTTGGAACTCGCACGTCGCTCGCAGACGGTGTTGCAGGCTATTGATGCAAGAAGGAATGAGAACTGATCATGGCTACGAAATCACGTTTGGGCATGGGTCTCGGCGCGCTGTTTCCGTCTCTTCCGGGAGAGTCGGCAAAGTCGGAAGCTGCCGCTGAGCCGGCTGCGCCTGCTGTGGAGGTGAAGGCCGATAGCAAGCCGTCCGCGAAAACTTCCGGAAGTATGGCTGGTGCTGCCGTGCCGTCTGTGGGAAAGAACGTAGGCGCTAAAAGTTCTGTGGCGACAGCCATGGCTTCCGTCGATGCTGTCCACGACATGAAAAAGAACGTTTCACGTGAAACCAAGAAGGGAAGCGTTCATCGTGCCAGCATGCCTTCCATCACGCTGAACGAAGCGGCTCATCCAGCCGACATGTTCTTCGGTGCCACCAGTCCTGTCGCTCCTTCTGCCGACGCGAAGCAGGGGAGTGTTTCACGTGAAACCGCTGCAGTAAAAAAGAACGAAGACGCAAAGAACGACGAACCGGAACTACTGCCGGTGCAGGGTGGTTACTTGGTTGAATTGCGTCTGAGTGATGTCGGTCCCAACCTGCATCAGCCGCGCACTATTTTCGACGAGGATGATCTTCGTGAGCTTGCCGATTCCATCAAGGAAGTCGGTGTGCTGCAGCCCATCGTGGTACGGAAACGCCCGCTTGCGCAGATCGAGGCCGCGCGCAAGGAGAACGCCGCCAGCAATGACGAGTCGCATAATATGTTCGACGGTCGCATGGATAGCATGTATGAGCTCATCATGGGCGAGCGTCGCTGGCGTGCTTCACAGATCGCAGGTCTGCAAACGATTCCTGCAATCGTCAAAACCACGGCCGACGACGACATGTTGCGTGACGCTCTGCTGGAGAATCTGCATCGCGTTGCATTGAATCCGCTGGAAGAAGCGGCCGCCTATCAGCAGATGATTGACGATTTCGGTCTGACACAGGCGCAATTGTCGAAATCCGTATCGAAATCACGCCCGCAGATCGCAAATACCTTGCGATTGCTGAATCTGCCTGCAACCGTGCAAAAGAAGGTCGCTTCCGGACTCTTATCGGCCGGTCATGCGCGTGCGCTGCTGGGATTGCCGACTGAAGTTGATATGGAACAGCTTGCGACGCGCATTATCGCTGAAGGACTGTCTGTTCGCAGCACCGAGGAAATCGTGTCGATGAAGGTCGCCGAATCGGATCAGCCGAAGAAAGCGAAGACCAACAAGCTGAACCCGTGGGCTGGAACGCCAATGCAGCTCGGACTTGAAAAGAAGTTCGGCACGAAGGTATCCATCAAGGGATCCAAGGAACATGGCCGCATCGAAATCGTCTTCAAATCCGAAGACGACATGAATCGCATTGTCGACATGCTCATGCCATCTGCTGAAGAATAGTATTTTTCGAGTTTTTCTGTCTGATCAGTGTGATGTTCGCAGAAGGGCGGCATATTCTATTCACGACACACTCAAGGCTGTTTGGCCAAGCTTGCAATCGTGAACAGAATATGCCGCCCTTTCGCTCGTTTTTTAAGTTTTTACAGGGCATGACCGTGTATCGCGGTCACATGACGGTCATTCACACGGTCACGACTGTGATATGACTGTGATGTGACTGTGTGAATGACCATGGTGGGGAGTGTCACTGCTGGAGGTAAGCTTGGGCGTCAAGGGCGGCCCGGCAGCCCATGCCGGCGGCGCTGATCGCCTGACGGTAAATACTGTCAACACAGTCGCCTGCTGCAAAAATGCCAGCAGTGCTGGTATGTGTGCTGGCACCGTCCACCTGAATATATCCAGCCGCATCTCGCTGCACAATGCCGTCAATGAAAGCTGTTGCGGGAGAGTGGCCAATCGCTACGAAAATACCGTTTGCGGCAATCGTGTCAATCTCTCCGGTGATGACGTTGCGAATGTTCACGGATTGGGCTCCGTTGTCGTCACCCAAGATTTCCTCCACCACGGAATCCGTGACGATATTGATTTTCGGATTCTGTTGAGCGCGTTCCACGAGAATCTGCGATGCGCGGAATTCGGAACGTCGATGAATCAACGTCACCGACGATCCAAACCGGGAAAGAAAATCAGCCTCAGTGAATGCGCTATCGCCGCCACCGACTACAATAATCGGCTTATCGCGGAAGAAGAAGCCGTCGCAAGTCGCGCAATATGACACTCCCTTGCCGGAATATTCCGCCTCTCCGGGGATGCCGAGCTTGCGGTATTCCGATCCGGTTGCGATGATCAAAGCACGGGTTTCAAAAACGTCCCCCTGATCGATGCGCACGGTTTTCACGCTGGTGGCGTCATCGTTGCTTACGGAAACAACATCATCCCAAACGATTTCTGCGCCGAACTTCTCTGCTTGGCGTTGCATATTATCCATGAGTTCCGGCCCCATAATGCCATCGGGGAAGCCTGGGAAATTCTCCACTTCGGTGGTGTTGACGAGCTGCCCGCCTGGGGTCAGCGCGCCCGCAATGACCAGTGGTTTGAATCCAGCCCGACCCAAATATATGGCCGCGGTATATCCTGCAGGGCCGGATCCGACAATAATCACATCTCGCAAATCACTCATATTCCCACTGTAGCGAACCGCCGAAGCGAACAGCCTCACATCGCATGATTTCACGTATTCTTTTTTCCTATGGCGTATTATCAAGTACTTTCCAAGCCGGATCATCTACAGAGTTTCACGTGAAACATAAGCTGTTGTGTGTGGTTGCGTGCGGGGCTGTGTATGCAGTTGCTGGTGGTGGCTGGATTCTTAGCAGTGCTTGAGCGGAACATGAGAAAGGGCTTGCGCTCCATGTGGAACGCAAGCCCTTTGGTTGTGTAATTGTGACGCCTGCCTGTGCAGGCCTTGGATCACTTGTTGATGACCTTCTTGAACAGGTCGGCGCTTGCCTTGGCGAGTGCGAACTGGCCGAAGCCCGGATCGATGGAAGCGAGGTTGGCGTTGATGATCTGATCGAAAGTGTTGTTCTTCATGATGTTTCCTTTCATTCGGCTTGGCGGCGCGTTTCTGTCGTTTTCTTTCCTCTGGCCGCTGCCGTAAGTCTTGTTTTTCTGTTGTTTCAGCGCGGGTGGCGTTGCCGTTTCCCCGCGTGTGGGGTGCGGCTCCGGTTTTCTCTCCGGTTCCTGCCGCATCATGTCTCTTTGTTCTGTTGTGCCTTCATTATAGGCAGGCGCAACCATCGATGTCATGCAACGATCGTTGATTCTTTTGTATTTTCATCGGCTAATCTTGAAATAAACGTAATGATGCTGTGATGAAAGTCGCTCGTCGATTGCAGGGCAGTGTCGTCGTCGCAAAAAGAAGCGACGCGATCTTCGGATTATCCATCTTTTCTATCTTCCTTACTTGCGGGAGTATTTGCGCTTGTTGCCGGCGAATGTCAGGTTACATTGATTGATAGCGGGCTGATTAGTGTGGCTGTTCGACGGGCTGATCGGCGTCGGGCGTAAGAAAGGAACGTGATATGGCAAATATTCCTGAACAATACGAGAGCCAGCGCGTGGGCGTGCAGGGATATCGTGTGCTCAATCTCGATTTGGACGGTGTCTGCGCGGATTACAAGGGTGCGATTCGCGATTACCTGCAGCGGCAGGGCGTTGACGTGCCGGAACGTGCGTTGCAGACCGCGCATTACAATCTCATTCGCGAAGATGGATGGCCGTTCGACACGCTCGACGATTACATCGAAACGCATAAAGCCGCGGAACGTGAGCATCTGTATGCAACGATGAAGCCGCTTCCGGGAGTCGCGCAGGCGTTGCAACGATTGGCGGGCGAGCACGTGTACATTCGCATCGTCACGCATAGGCTGTTCGTGTCCGGCCAGCATCAGATGGTTGTTTCCGACACCGCGCAATGGTTGGACAGCAACCATATTCCGTACATGAGCCTGTGCTTTACCGGGCTGAAAGATAGTATGCAGGCCACGATTCATATTGACGATTCGCCGGCGAACATCGAAACCCTGCGCGAGGCGGGGCAGCATGTGGTCGTGTTTGATCAGCCGTACAACAGCGCGTACGATGGCCCTCGAATCGACAGCTGGAGCGACGCCAACGTCGAAAAGCTCCTCACCCTCTTCGAGCACTGGCCCGAGTAAGTGGTCTGCGCGGCGGATTGTCTGTACAACTTGCGTTCTGTGTTTGTATAACCCCGGTTTTATGTCTGCACAAGTCGGATTTGACCGCCAATTCGGGAGTTGTGTAGACAGAAAATACGACTTGTGCAGACGGATTATGCGATTGGCTGCATGGCCTGCTGGTTTAGCCGCACGATTTCAGCAGACAGACAATCGAGTGGTGGATACAAAGGAGGGCACATGCGTATTACACGTGCCCTCCTTTGCGCGTCTTCTCTGGAAAACGTTAGAAAGACGGTGACAATGATCAGAACACTTGAATGCTTTCGATGTACAACTGGTTGCCCGGCAGACTATCAAGCGGCACCCACAGCATGATGTCCTGCGTTTCCACAGACTTATCGAACTTCACTTCGGTAGTACCGGAAGTGTCGAATTTGAACTGTGCCACCTGCTCACCCTGGGACGGGCTGTTCGTCGCGTTCACGCGAATGTATCCCTGGCCGCCCGAAGAACGAATCTTGATGACCATGCGATACGCCTTCTGTGGTTGGCTCAGATGCACGTAATATCCATAGCCCTGCTGTCCGTCAGGATTCGACAGGAACTGGCGATTGTCGATTTCGTATGCAGTCGTGTTTTCTGGCTGCTTCGGATTCGGCACCTTCTTCGACTGCTTGTCGGCGGTCACAACCTTGTCTTCGGTTTTCTTGGGTTGCTTGGACGCCGTCGACCCGCTGGATGCCGGCGCCTTGGCGGAAGCATCGGAAGAATCCTTGGAATTGGACGAATCGGTATTGCCGGACGTATCGGAATTGGAAGAATTCGTGGAATTCGTATCCGATTGATCTCCCTCGCCGAACGGCACTTCGTCAAGATTTATTTCCGGCCATGGTCCTTTTGAATCAGTTGTAACCGAATCTGAAGGCTGCATCAAACCATGAACTGCAAACCCAAGCGCAACCGCAACTACGATGACCGCAACGATAATCGCAACGACCTTCGTTTTCAGCTTGCCAAACAGTTTCGCGTCGGCAACGTCAGTATTCGCCGAAGCGGAAGAAGGATTCTTCGGCGTGAAGCTCGGCGGAACCGCGGCTCGACCGGCTGCATACGCGGCGTCGATCGCCTCCTGCTCTGCCTTCAACGCGCGGGCGGACTCCTCGCCGGGCTGAATGACCTGACCGTCCGCGCCGATCACTGGAATGCGGCCGGTTTTTTCCAACTGGGAATCGTCGGATGACATGCCATCGGCCGGTACGGAAACCCTGATGGGGAAGGAGAAGGGGGAATCGTTGGTGTCGGTCACGCCATCGATATCTTCTTCGCTCAGCAGCTCACGGCCGCTGCTCCACAACGATTTCACCGCTCCACTGGTGGCCGCGACGCTTTTCGCCAAAGCCTCCTTGCCGTCGGAAAAATCGTTATGCGGTTCGGGAGCCGTGAACGTCATTTCCGGAATGCTTCCAGCCGCTGCCAACGTATCCGGCAGCGGGAGCACATCCTTCTCAAGGATCTGCAGCAACGGAACATTGGCGATTGAGCATTCCGAATCCATGGAAGGCAACGTGATATCCATGCTTCCCAACGACGACAGCGGCTGGTACTCACCAAGCAACGCTTCCAATTCCGCAATGGTCGCCATCGGAACGGTAGGGAAGCCGTCGTCCTCTTCAAGTTCGAGACCGCGCTTGCAGATCACGCGGAATTCCATCGGCGTGGTCGGTGCGAGCGTTTCCAGACGGAAATCAGTCGACAATGTGGACGGGCGTCGGGTCAACATCGCATACAGCAATGCCGCAATCTGCCGAATCGCAAGCTGTTCCCGATTTTCCAAAGACTGCGCGCGGGAAGTGTCGGCAAGCATGATGCTCACCGGAGCGTCTGCGATCTGAATGCCGGAACGGGTCAGTCGCACCGTGTCGGTGCTGATGGAGAAATGCGTGAGATTGTCTTTTTGCAGCGCATGCAATGATTCGATGACTTCGCCAATGATGGAGCGCATGGCGGTATAGCTCAACGGCTGGTTGGCGTTCAGCGCAAGATATTCGCTGAGGGTCATGCCTTCGTCGAGCTGCGTCACCACCAGCGCGACCTGGCCGGCATGCTGGAGCTGCAGCACTTTCGTGAAGTGGGAATCATGCGAAATAGCCAGCATGGAAGCGGTTGCGTTGACTTCCTGCAATGCCTTGCTGCTGCTGACAATAAACAGCTGGCAATCCCGTGCGAGCACATGGTCGCTGGCCTTCCAGACCTGCAGTCCGGTTTCTTCGCGCAATGGCGAAACGAGCACGTAGCGATTGCTGATGGTATCTCCCAGCTGAGGTTTCATGGGTTCCTTCAACTTTTTGTAAACGTTTGTTCTGCCTATGGTCACTCGCCGTTTTCGGCGTCGCCCTGTCCCAGTCTATCGTTGGGGCTGGTCGGCTTGCGAAGTCCGGGAATACGTGAGTAAATCAGTGCGATCGCCTCATCGAATTCCTCGGAACGCAGCAGCCGCAACATGCCTACGTAAACGATGAAGGTCACTATGGCCAGCAGTGCGGCACACGACACTGCCTGAATCCAGTTCATATGACCGTCCACCGCTCCGATCTGGGCGCCGACAAGCTGGTAGATGCTGTCGCGTGCCGTCACGCCGATGAACATGGCCGTTGCTGCCGCGCCAATCGATTTTATATACGAGACGGCGATGCGTAGACCGTCGATATTGTTTTCGAATCGTTTGCGCAGCATGACATACAGGATGGGAATCGGCAGTATGTAGCTTATGGCTCCTACCGTGCCGATCATTGTCGTCCACTCAGTAGGGGGGAGTAGTTTCGCGCCGATTATCACGCCTATCGCTTGAATGCCCATGGCGAACAGCATGAAAATGAACGGCGATTTGCCGTCTTCGAATGCGTAGAACGTGCGTTGAATAATCAGATATGCGCTGGCGAAGGGAAGTCCCACGCCAAGTGCAATAAGCGGTCCCGCCATGAGAATGGCTTCCTTGACGCTTACGGACGGCAGCAACGCGAGAATGATCGGAACGGGCATCACTACGAAAGCGACCGAGAAATAGCACATGATTACGCCCATATTACGCAGCGCCTGGCTGAGATCGATGCGCGCTTCGGCGATATTATGGTCGGCGACCGCACGGGATATTTTCGGGAAAATCGCAGTTGCCAGCGAAACGGCAATCAGCGAATACGGCAGCATGTAAATCGTGTACGCGTTCTGGTATGAAGCATTGCCGGCCACGTCGAGCGGATTGATGCCGAACTGCTGCTGCGCGAGCATCGGCGCGTTAGTGGAGGTACGCGTGATTACGATATTGGCGAGCTGGTCGATTACGACAATGCCGACGCTCCAAGCCGCGACCGGACCCATCGAACGCAAGCCGATGCCGCGAAGTCCGAATTGCGGGCGGTATTTCAATCCGATTTTGGTCAGCGGAATGAACAACACCAATGCTTGGAATACCACGCCTAACGTCCATGTTCCGGCCGTCAAAGCGATTTTGTCGGCGGTCCAGAAATCAAGCGGATGTTCCGTGGCGCGGCCGAACAATGCGATGAATGTGCCGAAACCGATGCAGCTGATGATGTTCGCGCCCACCGAACTCCACGCATACGCGGTGAAATGGTCTTTAGCTGCAAGAATCTGGCCGATCACCGTATACAGGCCGTAGAAGAAGATTTGGGGCATGCACCACAGGGTGAACGAGGTTGCCAACGCCATGGTTTCCGGGCCGCCGTTCACATACAGTCTGGTGAGCAACGGCGTGCACAGCGCCATCAGAATCGCCACCGTCAACAACATGGTGATGGCGAGTGTGATGAGCTTGTTGAGCTTGGTTTCGGCGTCTTTCGCCTTCAACGTGCGCACGATCTGCGGTACGAGCACGGCGTTGAAGATACCGCCGGAAACCAGAGTGTAGATGACCTGCGGAATCATGGATCCGGCTTGATAGGCGTTTGCCGCATAGCCGGTGGTGCCTAAAGCCCAAGCGAGCAGAATGGTACGGATTTGCCCGGTCACGCGCGAGGCCGCGGTGCCGGAGGCCATGATTAGTGAATTACGGCCAACGGAAGAACTCATTCGTCGGGATCCTTCTTACGGTGGAATTGGCGCCACAGTCCCAAAGCTCCAAGCAGCACGGCGATGCCGATGATGATGAAGCCGGTTTTGTCGCTGATCTGCAATGCGCTGGTGATGTGGGTGGTTTGTGTCGCTCCGAATGTGATGCCCTGCCTGTCCTGCAGGCTGAGCGTGGCATCCGCGGTGCCAGAGGTGGCCACGCGGATGGTGAACGCCACTTGGGCTTCGCCGTGCGCGGGCACTTCCACGGTGTCGAAACGCGAAGTGACGATCTGCATGGAGTTGGTCAACGATGAGACTTTTACCGTGACCGGATAGGGGTGGCTGTTGCTGATGGTAACGGGCATTTGCGCGGTTTCGCTGACCACGTTGACGTTTTCCGTCGGTGTGATGGCCACGCCGTTGATGAGCAGGGACGCCAGTTGCCCGGCTCCTTCCACCATGGTGCTTCCGGCTGGGTTTTCGCCGCCTAGCGCGTGCAGGGCCATGATGCCGTGCGCGTTGACGAGCTGCCTGCGCCACGCTTTGAGGCCTGTGGGGGCCTGCTTGGCATCGTCGGCGACGTCGGTGAGGATGGACGCATTGAATCGTTTGATGTCGTTTGTCGAGGCTGCCAGCGTGTTGAGCGTCTGCCTGAGATTGGCTTGCGTCGCATCATTGATTCCGTCGGATTGCGGCACGATCGCGGCCGCATCGTCGCCGCTCAAGGCGGGGTCGGCGTTGCTTAATGTGTTCAGATCGGTGATGTTCAGCCATGGCGATTGTTCGACGTCCGTCATCAGCGCGTCCACGACGGCTGGGTCGGAATTGTCGCTTAGGCAGACCAGCAGGTTGCGTTCCGCATACGGCTGTTCCATTTGGTAGAACGCGCTTTGCGCGACGAATCGTGCGAGACGCCCGGCCGTTGTACCCTCGCCATCCGCTTCAGCGTTGGCACTGGTCGCCTTGCCTTGTGCAAGGTTGGAAAGCACGCTTTGCGCAGTCAGCACGGTGACGTTGCCCGCGTCGGTGGCAACTATGGCCTTGCCTGTTTCCGCGGTGGCCGCATCGTTCTCTTCGAAATCATGCGTGGCGATGACGGTGTCGTACCCCTGCTGCTTGGCTTTCGTGAGCGCCTCGATCGTCCAATTGCCGGTGCCCTGCCATGCATACGTGGTCATACTCGCGTTCGGGTCGCCCAACGCCAATTGATAGTTTTTCAAGGCCTGTTTGGCGTTCCATTGCGAGGTGCCGACGCTTGCCGAATCATAGGTTTTGCTGTCGTTCAGCGCGGAATAGGCGGTGATGTCGAATAGGGCCGGTTGCGTGATGCCGTCGACTTGCGTCGGCATTGGCATCGCCTTCAGATAGGTTGGATCGGCCACCACCTGCAGTTTGTCATGCTTGGTGAACGTCTGTTCCAGCGACTTGAGTCGTGCCTCGTCTTCTTTGCCGGGAACGGCGATTTTCGAAAGTTCTGCGGAAGTGACACCACCTTTGTTGACGAGCTGTTCCAGCATGGTGTTGTCGGTGGTCCATCCTTGCGCTTCGAGCGGCTGTACGATGGTGATATTCATCGCGGGCGTGTCGGGGGTATTGATTCCAGCTCCGGTCCGTGTTGCGAAAGTGTGTGCTTTGTCTTGCTGGACTCCGCCGGCCTCATAGCTGAGAGTGATGGGCTTGGGACCCCAGGAGTTAATGGATGCCAGTGCCTCTTGGCTTGATTCCGCGTCGATGCGCACGTTCGCTGAAGCTCCCGGTTGAAGCGCGGGAACCTCGCTCTGGCCCACGATATCGGGCGTTGGGATCTGCCCGGTGCCTTCCGACCATTCCTGGATATCGTTGCGCGACACGAACGTGTAGAAGGCGTTCATGGCGAGGGTCAGCGTGCCCGATGGGATTTCCTGATCTGTGGTGTTGGTCACCGTTGCGCTCAGATGATAGCCGGAAGTGTCTGTCAGCACGGCTGTGGAGGAGTCGATCGACAGCATGGCTCCCGATTGTGTTTCCTGTGTTTCTTCGGCTTTGGCATGTGGCGTAGGTGCGTATAACAACATCAACGCCATGGTCATGACCATGGCGAGGATTGCCGAAAGAGCACGTATGCCGTGCGGAACGTTCCGTTGTGCGGGTTGATTCACCTTCACGCCTGTCTGTTGAGTTTCCTTGCGTACAACCATGCTATCTTTCGTTCGTTCGGGTAGCTGAGAACGTCGTCCAAATCAGCAAAATCCACCCAAATCGCGTCTTCTGCCTCATGGTCCGGGTCGCCTTCCACCGTCAGCTCGCCGCCGATCTGGCGCAATGCGAAGTGATGCACCAGCTTGTGTACGCGCTGGCTGGTTCCCGTGAACCAGTAGTCGATGGTGGCGATGGAATCGACCACTTCACCCAAAATGCCGGTTTCCTCATGTACTTCGCGAACGGCGGTTTGCTGCGGTGTCTCGCCTTTTTCGATATGACCTTTCGGCAGGCACCATTCCAAATGCCCGCTGCGTGAATGACGTGCGATGATCGCCACACGCCCCTTGTCGTCGAATACGAGACCGCCCGCCGAATATTCGCGTACCACCGGCAGTTCCTGCGCGTCGAGCGAGGCGAAGGTGGTCGGACCGTCTGTGGCGCGCCGCTGCGGCATCATTGCTGGGGTGGGTGCGCTAGGCGTGATGATGGTCTCTTGCCGCAAGGAAACGGACTGCGATGTGTATAGCAGTTTGTCCGGTGCCATCGGATTTTGGGTATGGTCGTCCGCAGCATGGGCAAGCATGCGTGCAAGGTCTGCGGGCGTAATCATGATTCCAACCATACTCAATTCTGTGTGCAGGTGGGGTAACGGTATGCTGGTAGGGCAGAAACTTGTGGTGCCGGAAAGGGATGGCGTGAACTTCGAAGTGTGGCCAGAGGCCATTGAATTAGGGCGTATGTTCGCCGAAGAAGGCTATGAATTGGCGTTGGTGGGAGGTCCTGTCCGGGACCTGCTGTTGCATCGCAAATCGCATGATTTGGATTTTTGCACATCGGCGCGTCCTGAGCAGTTTGAACATATTTTGCGCCGTTTCGGGCGTGACGGATTTTGGGATATGGGACGCAAATTCGGCACGTTGGGCGCGATGCGTCGTCGTGAGGATGGCACGGAAGTGCAGGTTGAGGTAACGACTTACCGTTCCGACACGTATGACCCCGACTCGCGCAAGCCGGAAGTCAATTATGGCGACACGCTGGAAGGTGATCTTTCCCGCCGCGATTTCACGGTGAACGCCATGGCGTTGCGTGTGCCGGAACTGGAATTCGTCGACCCGTTCGGCGGCGCGAACGATTTGTCCAAGGGCGTGTTGCGCACCCCGGTCGATCCTCGCCAGTCGTTCGACGATGATCCGCTGCGCATGATGCGTGCCGTGCGTTTCGTGGCACAACTGGGCTTCCGCATCGAACCTGAAACCGCCGAAGCGCTGACTGACATGGTCGATCGCATCGAAATCGTTTCCGCCGAGCGCGTACGCGACGAACTGGTCAAAATGCTGCTGTCCGATCGCCCGCGTGCAGGTATCGAAGCGTTGGTCGATTCCGGTCTTGCGGATATTGTCTTCCCGGAAATTCCGGCATTGCAGCTCGAAATTGACGAACATCATCGTCATAAGGACGTATTCGAGCACACCATGATCGTCATTGATCGTGCTGTCGCTCTCGAAACCGGCCCGGACGGCCCTGTGCCAGCTCCGGATCTGACGTTGCGTTTGGCCGCGCTCATGCATGACATCGGCAAGCCAAAGACCCGTCGTTTCGAGGCGGGCGGCAAGGTGAGTTTCCATCATCATGATGCCGTCGGCGCGAAAATGACCCGCAAGCGCCTTAAGGCATTGCATTTCGACCATCACATGGTCGAGGACGTCAGCGAGCTGGTCAATCTGCACTTGCGCTTCCATGGTTACGTGGAGGAGCCGTGGACGGATTCCGCGGTCCGTCGTTACGTCAAAGACGCAGGCCCGCTGTACGAGCGTCTGAACCGTCTTACGCGTGCCGATGCTACCACGCAGAACAAGCGCAAGGCCATGGTGTTCTCGTCGGCGATGGACGAGATGGAACAGCGCGTGCGCGATCTGAAGGAGAAGGAGGATTTCGACGCGATCCGCCCTGATCTGAATGGTGACGAAATCATGCAGCTGCTCGGCATTGAACCGGGACCGCTGGTTGGCAAGGCGTACAAGCACATGCTGGAATATCGTCTCGATAACGGCCCGGTCGAGCATGATGTCGCTGTTGCCGAGCTGAATCGCTGGTATGAGGAGCAGCAGGCCGAATAATCTGCCTGCTGATCTCACGATTTCAATATTTTGACCGCACGATTTGCATTTTCGAACGAAAAATGAAGTCGTGCGGTCAGTCTGCAAATTCACAAACTCTACAAATCAAACTGCGTCGTGTTCGGGGGCCTTCTGTACGTCAGTCATCTTGTCGACGGTAACGCATCCTTCGAAGCTTTCGATCTCCTTGCCGGCGGTCGGCACTTGCTTCTGATTCTGTAGATTGTCGAAGGTCGCGCCGACCACAACGTCGATCAGCATATCCTCGCGATCGTCCATCACCATTTTTGCGTCGGTGAAGTTGCTGTTCACCGTGTACGCCTGATTAATGGCATTCTTGCCGAAGATGATCATCGTGCGTTCCACCTTGGAACTGGTGTAGTTGCCAGCGGCCTGGGTGTTGAACTCGCGATTCTGCAGCGCGCTGCTGACGGCCTGTGCGAAGCCGGAGAATTCAGTGCCGTTGAGCACGCGCACGGTGATGTTGCGGTTCTCCACGTACTTGCCTTTGCTGCCGTCCTGTTCCTGGGCGGCGCAAGGAGCCTGCTGGCCGTAATTCGGCTGTACTGCAGCCGAATTGACTTTGCCCAATCCTCCAACATGGAAGAAGAACAGCAAGGAAATCACCAATGCGACCGTCAAAATGGCGCCGGTGATGGTGAACGCCACCTTCTGACGGCGGCGAATGTACTGTTTGCGCGCGGCGCGCTCGTCGTTAGCCTGAGTCATGTACGAGTCCTTCTCCAAAAAACGGTTGACTTCAACCTTACTGTTACGCGATGATATGCACAATCGGATGGGCCGGTGCCTTGGAGGCGATGATGCGGTCGACACAACGGTTTTGCCGCCATGCCGACTGCACGGCGCGTGCGGCTTCGTCGGTTGGTACGAATGCGATTACGGAAGGGCCGGATCCGGAGACGAACGCTTGCTTTGCGCCCGCCCGCAACGCTTCGTCGATCGCCTGTCCGCTGCGTGGGTGCAGTGAGATCGCCGCTTGTTGCAGATGATTGTTGTCTCCTGCTCCGGTGCCGATTTGGTCGAACATGGCATACACTTCCGGCGTGCGCAGTTCCGCCTGATACGCGCCGACCAAGAGACGGCCCGCACAACCCTGTTTCGTCAATTCGCGCACGTCGTTGCTGTGCTCGCTGAGCTGTTCGATCTGCTCGCCGAAGCCTGTGCCTCGCGCGTAGCCTCCGGTCAGGCAGAACGGCATATCCGCGCCCAATGTGGCGGCGACCTGTTGCAACCGTTCTATGGGCCAATCAAGATTCCATAGCGTGTTCAACGCCAGAATCGTGGCGGCCGCATCGGCGGAACCACCCGCCATGCCTGCGCCGACGGGAATGCGTTTTTCGATGTTCAACGCCACGTCCGGTTTATGGCCGCTCGCTTCGGCCATGGCGAATAGGGCGAGCACTGCATGGTTGCGTCGCATGTCACTGCCGGATGAGGCCAGATCGCCAAGATATGCGCCATCAAGATTCAAGGAGAAACCGGCTCCGGGCTTTTTACGGCTGACGGTGACGGTGTCGTATACGCCGACGGCGCAGTAAATGGTGTCCAGCTCGTGCCGGCCGCCCCATTCGCTGCGTGGTGCCCCCACGTGCAAGGTCAGATTCGTTTTTGCAGGGCAGTCCACACTGACTTCATTGATTGCGTTGCCGTTGCCGCTCATGCCGCCGACACCTCGCCCATGGCTCGTGCCAATGCCACGAATTCGTCGATGGTAAGCGTCTCGCCACGTCGCGTCGGATCGATGTCTGCCCGCTCAAACGCTTCGGAAGGTACGATTTTCTTCAACGCGGCATGCAGGGTTTTGCGGCGCTGCCCAAATGCGGCGTCGATGAGACGGAACACGGTTGTGCGGTCCACCACGGAACCGTCGGGATTGTTGGCGGAAGGCGTGTGCCCGCCCTCGTATCGTTTGAACAGCACCAGCGCGGAATCCACATTCGGCGCCGGCCAGAACACATTGCGTCCGATAATGCCCACGCGTTCCGCGGTGCCGTACCATGCGAGCTTCACGCTTGGAGTGCCGTAAATCTTTGAACCGGGCTTTTCGCTCAGTCGGTCCGCGACTTCCTTCTGCACCATCACCAGAAAAGTTCCGAGATTGTCAAAACGTTCCAGCAACGTCAGTAGAATCGGCGTGGCCACGTTGTATGGCAGATTTGCTACGAGAGTGAACGAATCGTCATTATTGAAATCAGGCAGATTTTCCGGCGTTACGGTCAGTGCGTCACGGTTGACTACACGGAAACGATCCACCGCGTCCGGCATGAATTCGGCGATGGTGCCGGGCAGTCGTTCCGCAACGGGCGGGTCGATCTCCACGGCGGTCATCGTGGCGCCGGTTTCCAAAATCGCCAATGTCAGCGAACCCAATCCAGGTCCGACTTCCAATACATGATCGTCGGCGGTCACACCCGCCTCGCGCACGATACGACGAACCGTGCCCGGGTCGATTACGAAATTCTGCCCGAATTTTTTTGTCGGGCTGATACCGGCCTCGGCTGCGATACGGCGAATGTCAGCAGCCCCCAGCAGGCGGCCTTGCACAGTTTCGTCGATTTCGTTGGTTTCGTTCGCGTTTTCTGTCATTACCTCATTATCCGTTCAACTGGTACGAAAAAGTGTGTGTTGTTACGTTTGCGTATTGTTGCGATCGACGTTGTTTAATACCATCCAATTCGCTCGGAATGCTCCCATGCCTTCGATGGGCTGCCGTAGCATTGCGCGATGTAGCTTAGACCCCAGTCGATCTGTACGGCCGCATCGTCACGCCAGTTTGCGCCGAATGCCGCCATTTTGCTGCCTGGAAGCGATTGCGGGATGCCGTAAGCTCCGGATGCGTTTTCCGCATACCACAGCCAGCTTGATTCGCGCGTCCACAGTTTTACCAGATCGGTCCAGTTTTGCCCGGTCCAGCCATATTGCGCCGCGGCTCCGGCTGCGTAGGCCTGTGCCTGCGCGGGGGAGGGGTGGCAGAGGCGGCATCCTGCCGAAGGATCGGAAGGTTGCGGTGTCGGGGTGGGCGTCGGTGTCGGATCCGGTGTGGGGGTCGGGTCTGGAGTTGGCGTCGGATCCGGGTCCGTTTTTGATCCGGAATCGTCTTTCTCGCTGTCGTCTTTCTTGTTGTCGCCCGAATTGTTCGTATTATCGGAATTATTGCTCGAATCGTTTTTCTTGTCGGAATTATCGGAATTGTTGTTCTTATCCGAATTATCGTTCTTTCCGGAATTATCATTTTTCCCGGAATTGTCGGCATTGCCAGTATCTCCGGAATTGCCGGATCCGCCACCCGAACCAGAATCGTCGGAAGATGCTGCCGGTCCTACTGCGATGATCCGGTCAAGGGCGATTTTCGTGGTCGTTTCGTTAGTCAGCGTCTCGCTTTCCTTCTCGCCATCCACATACGTGACGTCGTATGTTT
Organism: Bifidobacterium catenulatum PV20-2; assembly: GCF_000800455.1. Lineage (NCBI taxonomy): Bacteria > Bacillati > Actinomycetota > Actinomycetes > Bifidobacteriales > Bifidobacteriaceae > Bifidobacterium > Bifidobacterium catenulatum. The sequence continues at coordinate 2,350,088 of NZ_CP007456.1, read as the reverse complement.
GCTGGATTTCGCCTTCCTCGCCTTCCTGCCGGACCACGACTTCGCCGGGCTGTAGGCTGGAATCGACGATGGTTTGCGTGCCGAAAGGCACCGCTTTCGTGCGTGTCTCCTCGCCGTGCGTCACGCGGCGGACGCGCAGGATCGTTTCGCCGTTGTCTTTTTCGACGCTGACGCGATCCTCCTTGTTCAGCGTGATGCCTTTGGAGTCAAGAATGGAGGCCGCCGGCAGTTTGCCATTTGGTGCTTCGGAGCTTTGCCCGTCTGCGATGACGGTGACCGGCCCGTTTTGGTTGATGATCAGTCCGCCGGTGAGTTTGTTGTACACGTTGTCGATGTTGACGGTGACTTTTGCCGCGTCTGCTTCGTTTTGTTCGAAAAAGCCAATCAGCTGTTCGGCGCTGGTCGCCACTGTCCAGAAGGGCACTTCCTGCCCGTTGATGGTGATGGTGGTCTGGTAGGCGCTTCGTACCGTCACCACGTCATGGTTGCTCAGCATGTTGGTGGGGCTGGTGGATTCCACAAGATCATGCGTTTTGACCTTTATGCCGCGTTCCTGCAGCAGGCGGTCGACGCTCATCGCGTATGTGGTTACGGTGGTGGTTTCACCATCGATGGTCAGAGCGACGGTTTTGCGCGCGCCTACGCCGAATGCGAGCGTCGAAGCGAGCGTCAACGAGACCACGCATGCCGTAACGCGAGCACGCCGAAGCGTCACAAATCTCCGGGGGTCCACCTTCTCGTCATACGTCCTCTTTCCAGCGGCTGCCTACATCGCCGTCATTGTAACGGTCAGATCGGGACGAATGGCATGGGTTCCGCTGGTTTTATCTATACCGCCACATTTTCGAGGAAAAGGACTAAAGAAAAAAGGGGGCAGGAGAGAAGGGGATGTCCTGCCCCCTGTCCGGACAAGGCAGGTTGGGGGAAGCCTCGTCCGGTCGCCAGAAGCCATAAGTTGGGGGAAGGCTTCTGGATCACTTACCCATGGTAAGAGGTTAAAGCCCGTCAAAACGGGTTTCGAGCCTCCTGTCGGGATCGAACCGACGACCTGCCGCTTACAAGGCGGCCGCTCTGGCCATCTGAGCTAAGGAGGCTTGTGCCGCTTTCTAGCATAATGCATAAAAACGGCAACGATTGAATAGCATAACCAGCGTGCCCGATGCCGTCAACTTAGAACTGCGCTTCGGCTGGCACGCTGGCGAGTAGGGGGGTATTATTTTTCGATTATGAGGATTGAGTAGGGCTGATCACTCGCCAGTAGTGTTGGAGATCGGATCCTTGTCGGATCCGATGGAGGGCATTACGCCTTCCTTTCCAATATCGTCTGACTTGATGCCGATGGCCTCCAGCAGGCCTTCCTTGATGGTTTCCTGCGCGGTGCTCAGCTGGTTCATATTCCAGAACTTGCCGTTTATGGTCACCGTTGGGGTGGTCATGCTGTCTTTGTAGGTTCCGGACGTGTTCCACAGTTCGGAACGCTTCGGCGTATAGGCGTCGATGGCGTCAAGCCAATCCTGGTAGTCGCGGCCGAACGCCTTGTCCGCCACTTCCTCGGAAACTCCCGAGGCGATCATCTGTTCCTTGATCTGATCATCACTGACTGACTTGTAGTTCGAGCTTTCCTCAGGCTGGAAATCCTCGGCGTACATTTTTTCCATGAACGTGATCAGATGCGTCGGATTGCTGTCATGTTCGGCCAGGTAGATTGCGGCATTCGCGGCACGGCTTGAATATTCGTCAGTGGACCATTTGTCCATGAACGCCATGAAATGCAAGTCAAGATTGATCTGCCCAGCATCGACCATCTTCTGCAGATCCGCATCAAGCTGACGATGCAGATTGCCGCAACCCGGGCACAGGAAGTCCATGTAGATCGCGACCGTCGGAGCGCCGTCGACGGACTTGCCGTAACCATTCTTCGAAAGCAGCAGTCCGCCCTTGTCGTCGACGAGCTTTGGCGTGTTTTTGACCTTCTGCAGCTTGTCGTATGCCTCTTCCACGGTTTGTGTGGAAGCCTGGGCTTCGGTATTCTTGTGCATGTTGTGATACACGGTGAACGCGCCGATCGCCACCAGGATCACCAGCACGGCCACCACGATGGCGCCGATGATGGTCTGCTGCTTGCGTTCCTTTTCCATCTGTTCGGCGCGGGCCTTCATGGCCGCGGCCTCAGCGGCCCTACGCTCGGCGCGGCTGGCGCGCTTCTGCGCATCCTTATTGTTCTGGGCCATCCACATTCCTTTCGATGTTTCATCGTTTGTTGCGCACCATAGTAGTGTGGGCGCGTTATTGCTGAATGAAGTATTTCGTAAAAGCTTACGTTGTCATACTACGTGCGATTGTCTGACGTTTTTCTGAGGATTGCCAACGTTTGCCGATTCTTGGTTTTCACTACATTTCATATGGATTCCGCAGGAGTGCTGGATTTCGGGCGACCACGTAGCGTTCCAGCTCCCAATCGCAACACCAGAGCTCCCGGCGTGAGGGTGGAGACCAGCCAACCGATGGCGCAGCAACCGGCCTGGACGATGCCGCTTTGCGAAACCGGTCCTTCAATCCAAGTCGGCAGTGGAATCGTGAATCCGAATATTGCGGTATCCACCATGGCGAACGGTAATTGCAATGCGACTGTGGCGATCGCCAATCCCAATGCGGCGATCGTGGCCACGATCAATGCGCGTGGCACCGCATAGCCCAACCCTTTGAGCACATGCCAAGGCAGCGTGGCCGCGCGTGCGAGCCAGTCGGAGGCTTTTCGGTTGCCTCCACGGCGGCCTTCACGCTCCAGCTGCGCTTCCATATTGAATCCGATGGTGGCGAGCAGCCAAGCCAGCAGTACACCCGCAGCCCATGCCAGCCAAGGCGAGAACAAGCCGAACAGCGCCACAGGAATGGCCAGGAGCGTGCAGAGGAGCGTGCCTCGGCCCAACAGTTTGCCACGAAGCACGTCGGCCGGATTAGGCGGTTGCGGCGCATTCGGGTTGAGCGGGGTTGCCGGGGCTGTCGGCGTGATCGGAGTGGCCGGCATAACTGGCATAGTGGACGTTGGTATGTCTTGCGCCTGCACGTTTTGCGCCATTTCAACCGACGCATTCGGTATTACCGCCGGTGGTCGCTGGTTGGCAATGCGTTGCAACGCCGGTTTGATGGCCGGATCGATTTGCGTGGCTTCTTGAGTGGGGTTCCACGCATCCTGAAACGGCATCACCCGCGTGGATTGCGGTGCGTCCTGTGGTGTATCTTGCGGCAGCACGCTGGTATCTCTGCTATCGACAGGCAGCATGGCAGGCAGCACGCGCGTGCCGGTGCCAAGAGGAATCGTCGTGGTATGCGCGTTGATATCCATGACCGAGGTGCCGGCATCGGGCGCATCGGCAATAACGGTATCGGTTATGTCAGCAATACCGGTCGCACCGATTGCCTGCGTGGCCTCAACGAACTGCGGCAAGGTGCGTGTGCCTATAGCGTCTTCGCCCGTTATTTGATCCAACGACCTCCACAGGGTTCGTGGATTGTCAGGCGATTCAGCAAAAGGGGGCATCGCCTCCGATATGTCGGCAGTGGAACCCGAATCCGAAGCAGTGTCCGCAGCATCCCAAGCTTTCGGATTCAACGCATCCAACGCAATCGCCTGCAACAATTCGTCGGGCGTGCAACGTTTCGTACGATTCGGATTCAACGCTGAACGGAATGCGGCCATGGTTCCCGCCGGAAGCCCGGCCAAATTCGCGCTTCCCGCAGCGGCACGCTCCAACACGGCCATCATCGGCTTCGTGCCGAACACCGGCTCGCCGGTAGCGGCAAACGCCAGCACGCTCGCCACTGACCACCAGTCGCTCATCTCATCGGATTCCACGCCATCAATGATCTCCGGTGCGATGAATCCCGGCGTGCCCATAACCAAACCCGTGCGCGTCACATGACTTTCGCCCTCGCCCATGGCAATACCGAAATCCACCAACACCGGTCCGGTATTCGACACCATCACATTCGTCGGTTTGATATCGCGGTGCACAATACCAGCCGCATGCACGGCCTTCACCGCCTCGATCAGCTTGCGCCCCAACCGCTCCAGATCGTCGCCCACATACCTACCGTTGGCTCGCACATCCTCACGCAGATTCTTGCCCTCGATCAACTCGGTCACAATGAAGGCCAGAGCATCATCCAATTCCATATCCACAATGCCACACACGCCCGGATGACGCACCTTCTGCAGCGCCATAGCCTCCCTGCGCAGGCGCTCGCGTGCGGTCAGCTGATCACGGGAACGTTCGCCGGAGGCATCTTCCTCGGCAAGGGAATCGCGCAAAATTTTCATCGCATACTGGTGTCCGCCGTCATCGCGCACACGCCATACCGATCCCATTGCTCCCGATCCAAGCCGTGAAATCAACGTATATCCGCCAACGAGGCTGCCCGCCTCCAGATTCAATGCGCTTAAGTCGCTCATGGAACCCATGGTACTTGCCTTATGCAGGTTGTTGTTAGAACAGCTCGCTTCAGTGCGCAAAAATCATCATAAAAACGCGATTGCGTAGTTGAGTCGCAATTAGGGCGACGTTTTTTCCGTAACATGGCAACGATATCCGGTTATTAAATCAGCGGTCGACAGTAGGCAAATCAACGATTGACGGTCAATCCGCGAAAGAACGCATATTGTTCCATATGCATGCGTGTAACGGAATCATATGCGCACGAACAGTCGTTTTGCATGCGCAAGTGGTATGCAGATTATGCACGCGAAACGACAGGCTGGGAAAAATCAGAGTACTTTTTCCGCGGATTTTGGTGAAATCGAGATATCGACATGAAGAAGTGTCTTCACTTCTGGAAATCATGCGGCGCGGGGCAGCGTTACGTGATTTTTGGTTTCGATGAGGAAATCGGGGCCTGCATGTCGTTTGGTTATGAGAATCAAGGAGGAGGCAGACCATGCTGCAAATCAACATGGCTGACGTCATGAACGTTATCGGTTCGTTGACGCCGTACCTGATTGCGATTGGCGTGCTATTTGTGCTTGCGCTGATCATCACTTTCGCCGTCAATAAGAAGACGGTGAAGGAAGTCGCGACCCGTAAGATCATCCACTCCGAGTCTTGGCTTGTGGCGCTGGTCGGCATTGTCGTCGCGGTTTCCATGATGCTGTCCGGTCCGCTGGCGACGCTGCTCAACAACGCGACCCTCACGAAGTACACGCTGTCTGACGCTACTGTTTCCAAGGCTAATGAGCTGGCCAAGGAAGTGCAGTCGGAAGCTATCACCATGCTGAAGAACGATGATTCCAACCTGCCGTTGATCAACAAGAAGGTCAACGTGTTCGGTTGGGGCTCCACCAATCCGGTTTATGGCGGCACCGGCTCCGGCTCCATGTCTGATCAGTACGACACCGTTTCCCTGCTTGATGGCATGAAGGAAGCTGGTCTTGAAACCAACGCCGATCTGAGCAAGCTGTACACCGATTACCGTGCGGACCGCCCGGTTGTTGCTATGTGGTCCCAGGATTGGACCCTGCCTGAGGTTCCGGCCGACCAGTATTCCGATTCGCTGATTTCTGACGCCAAGAGCTTCTCCGATGAGGCTGTTGTGGTGATCACCCGCGTCGGTGGCGAAGGTGCTGATCTGCCGACCAACATGAAGGCCGAAACCATTACCTACAAGAACAACTCCAAGGATTATGATGACTTCCAGGATGGTGAGCACTTCCTGCAGCTGAGCAAGACTGAGCGCGACATGATTGACCTGGTCGCCAAGAACTTCGACAAGGTCACGCTCGTCTATAACGGTGCAAATGCTTTCCAGTTCGACTTCCTGAGCAACTATCCGCAAATCAAGTCCGTGCTGTGGTGCCCGCCTGCAGGCCAGACCGGTTTCTCCGCACTCGGTGACGTGCTCGCTGGCGAAACCAACCCGTCCGGCAAGACTTCCGACACGTTCGTCAAGAATCTGACCAAGACCCCAGTGTTCAACAACACTGATGGCGCTGCTGCTGCCAGCTCATCTTCCGTTGGTGCCGATGGTGCATTCGTCTACGATAATGTCGACGATTTGGCTGCTAAGTACACCGGCTTCACCGGTCAGGAAAATACCGTGCTTCCGTCCTTCGTCAACTATGTCGAAGGTATTTATGTGGGCTACAAGTTTTATGAGACTGCAGCCGATGAAGGTCTGATCAACTACGATGACACCGTCATCTATCCATTCGGTTACGGCTTGTCTTACACCAGTTTCGAGCAGAAGATGGGTGACGTTTCCTACAAGGATGGCAAGGTCACGTTTGATGTGACCGTCACCAACACTGGCGACACCGCCGGCAAGGACGTTGTTGAGGTCTACTACAACCCGCCGTACACCAATGGAGATATCGAGAAGGCTTCCAAGAACCTCGTCGCTTTCGAGAAGACTGAGAAGCTTGAGCCGGGCGCCTCTGAGACTGTGAAGATCGAGTTCGATGATGACGATATGGCTTCCTATGACAACAAGGGTGCCAAGGCTTGGGTGCTGGAGAAGGGCGATTACACCATCTCCATCCAGTCCGATTCCCATCATGTGATCGATTCCGAGAAGATCAACGTTGCTGACACCATCACCTACGATTCCGAGTCGAACATCCACAACGATGATCAGACCGTGGCCACCAACCAGTTCGACTATGCCGCTGGCGATGTGACTTATCTGTCCCGTGCCAACCACTTCGCGAACTACGCTGAAGCCACCGCAGCCCCGACCAACTTCTCCATGAGCGACGAAGTCAAGGCTGCTTTCACCAACAATGGCAACTATGATCCGACCAAGTATGACGATGATTCCGACGAAATGCCGACCACCGGTGCCAAGAATGATCTCCGCTTGGCTGACATGTACGGCAAGGATTACGACGATGCTGATTGGGAGAAGCTGCTTGACCAGCTGACCTTCGATGATATGGACAACCTCATCGCCAACGGTGGCTACGGTACCCCGGCCGTTTCCTCCGTCGGCAAGATCCAGCTCACCGATGCTGACGGCCCGGCCTCGCTGAACAACAACTTCACCGGCGTTGGCTCCATCGGCTTCCCGGCTTCCACCGCATTCGCCTGCACTTGGAACAAGGATCTAGCCAAGCAGTTCGGCGAGATGATCGGCGATATGGCTCACGACATGCATGTTGCTGGTTGGTACGCTCCGGCTATGAACATCCACCGTGGCGCATTCTCTGGCCGTACCTTCGAGTACTTCTCCGAGGACTCCTTGCTCTCCGGTGTTATGGCATCCAACGAGATCGCCGGCGCCAAGGAGAAGGGCGTGTATTCCTTCATGAAGCACTTCGCTCTGAACGATCAGGAAACCAACCGTACCAACATGGTGTGCACCTGGGCGGACGAGCAGGCCATCCGCGAGATCTACCTCAAGCCGTTCGAGATGAGCGTGAAAGAAGGCGGCGCACAGGCCGTGATGAGCTCCTTCAACTACATCGGTTACACCTATGCCGGCGCTTCTAACAACCTGCTGAACACCGTGCTCCGTGACGAGTGGGGCTTCAAGGGCTTCGTCCTGACCGATTATTTCGGCGGCTACGGCTACCAGAATGCCGATCAGGAGATTCGTAACGGTAACGATTCCATGCTGGCCACCACCAAGATCACCAACCACATCACCGACAAGTCCGCAACCTCCGTGAAGGCCATGCGTACCGCTGCTCACAACATTCTGTACACCGCCGCCAACAGCTGGCAGTATGCAGATGGTGAGCCGAAGGTCGATACCCCGATCTGGAAGACTGCCATGTACGTGGCTTGGGGCGTGACCGCTGTTCTGGTGATTGCACTTGAGGCTCTGACTATCAAGCGCTACATGGATCACAAGAAGGCTAAGGCTGAAATCTCCGCCTGATATGGCTTCCTTTTCATGGATCAATCAATAATTGAATGACAACTGAACAGCAGCAGGGGCCGTCGACTCACCCCAGTCGGCGGCCCTCGCCGTATTTCAGAGCAACCACAGTCAGGTTTATATAGGTCTTTGCTGTATCTCCGTTTTTTGGAATCAAACTTTGCTATGTGAGATTGAATCCGGGCATGCGTTGCGTGGCCTGGTTGTGTTTGCTTGTTTTCGTCTTCTCCTGTTTCCTTATCGTTCTGTTTTGTCTGGGATTTTTCTCGGCCAATACATGGCTGGTTGGCTGATGAGTCGGTTGTGTATGCGGTGTTGCGGCGACGACACGCCGTTTGGTGTTTGTTTTTGGTTCATGTGGTCGTTGTTTTCGTGTTCTAGACTGGCCGTGCGGCCGTTCGGAGGCCGTTTTCGACACGCCGAGGAATCGTTGTGTTTCCAACGTTTCCCGACGGTTTTCGCATGCCCGGGTTGCGTGGATCGTCGGTTTCGTGTAGATTGACTCTTCGCTGCCGCTCGGCGAGTGGTTCCCCGGTCGGGGTTCCGTGAGGTGGGTGAGTGGTGGTGGTTTGAGAACTCAAGAGCGTATTTGTACTACTTCTTTATAGTCAATGATTGCCAGTCCGTCTTACGGCCCGCGCGTTTGGCGTGTGGGTGCCGGGAGGCCGGTCAAACGGGACGGGGTTTTTGCGGACAGTCCGTTTTCCTGATAAACGGATGTCGGTTTCTTTTTTTTGAGGGTCACATGTTGGCTTTCTGCAAAGGTTTTTTGTGGAGGGTTCGATTCTGGCTCAGGATGAACGCTGGCGGCGTGCTTAACACATGCAAGTCGAACGGGATCCATCAGGCTTTGCTTGGTGGTGAGAGTGGCGAACGGGTGAGTAATGCGTGACCGACCTGCCCCATACACCGGAATAGCTCCTGGAAACGGGTGGTAATGCCGGATGCTCCAGCCTTCCGCATGGTGGGCTGGGAAAGATTCTATCGGTATGGGATGGGGTCGCGTCCTATCAGGTAGTCGGCGGGGTAACGGCCCACCGAGCCTACGACGGGTAGCCGGCCTGAGAGGGCGACCGGCCACATTGGGACTGAGATACGGCCCAGACTCCTACGGGAGGCAGCAGTGGGGAATATTGCACAATGGGCGCAAGCCTGATGCAGCGACGCCGCGTGCGGGATGACGGCCTTCGGGTTGTAAACCGCTTTTGATCGGGAGCAAGCCTTCGGGTGAGTGTACCTTTCGAATAAGCACCGGCTAACTACGTGCCAGCAGCCGCGGTAATACGTAGGGTGCAAGCGTTATCCGGAATTATTGGGCGTAAAGGGCTCGTAGGCGGTTCGTCGCGTCCGGTGTGAAAGTCCATCGCTTAACGGTGGATCCGCGCCGGGTACGGGCGGGCTTGAGTGCGGTAGGGGAGACTGGAATTCCCGGTGTAACGGTGGAATGTGTAGATATCGGGAAGAACACCAATGGCGAAGGCAGGTCTCTGGGCCGTTACTGACGCTGAGGAGCGAAAGCGTGGGGAGCGAACAGGATTAGATACCCTGGTAGTCCACGCCGTAAACGGTGGATGCTGGATGTGGGGCCCGTTCCACGGGTTCCGTGTCGGAGCTAACGCGTTAAGCATCCCGCCTGGGGAGTACGGCCGCAAGGCTAAAACTCAAAGAAATTGACGGGGGCCCGCACAAGCGGCGGAGCATGCGGATTAATTCGATGCAACGCGAAGAACCTTACCTGGGCTTGACATGTTCCCGACCGCTCCAGAGATGGGGCTTCCCTTCGGGGCGGGTTCACAGGTGGTGCATGGTCGTCGTCAGCTCGTGTCGTGAGATGTTGGGTTAAGTCCCGCAACGAGCGCAACCCTCGCCCTGTGTTGCCAGCACATGATGGTGGGAACTCACGGGGGACCGCCGGGGTCAACTCGGAGGAAGGTGGGGATGACGTCAGATCATCATGCCCCTTACGTCCAGGGCTTCACGCATGCTACAATGGCCGGTACAACGGGATGCGACACGGCGACGTGGAGCGGATCCCTGAAAACCGGTCTCAGTTCGGATTGGAGTCTGCAACCCGACTCCATGAAGGCGGAGTCGCTAGTAATCGCGGATCAGCAACGCCGCGGTGAATGCGTTCCCGGGCCTTGTACACACCGCCCGTCAAGTCATGAAAGTGGGTAGCACCCGAAGCCGGTGGCCTAACCCCTTGTGGGATGGAGCCGTCTAAGGTGAGACTCGTGATTGGGACTAAGTCGTAACAAGGTAGCCGTACCGGAAGGTGCGGCTGGATCACCTCCTTTCTACGGAGTTTTTCAGGACGCCGGTCGGCGTCCGTAGTGTGGCCCGCATGCCGGAGAGAGTCTTCGGAGGGTGTGGGCGTGCTGGTGTGGAAGAGATCGTGGGCTTCGCGGGTTCCGTTGGGGGCCTGCGGGGAGTGGTATGGGTATGCTTTTGGGTTCCCGGACCGCCACCCGCGACGTTTGGTCGCGTGCGGTTTTCCGGATGCCCCTGGCGGGACGCCGTGGGTCTGTGGGCCGCGGGCCGGGTCTTGTCGGGGCGCGTGGTGGTTTGAGAACTGGATAGTGGACGCGAGCAATGCAGGATTGTTGTCCTGCTTGCTTTATCGCGATTTCGCCAGGCTCTTTTTTTGGAGTCTGGTTTCGAGATCGATCGTTTTGTGATCATTTTTTACAGTGTGATGATCTGTCGTCTGGCGTAGAAAAGCTATTATCAGGTTTTTCGGGGCGTGTGCCGCCCTGAAGGGCGTATGGTGGATGCCTTGGCAGACAGTACCGATGAAGGACGTTTGAGGATGCGATAAGCCTCGGGGAGCCTCCAACATGGCTTCGATCCGAGGATTTCCGAATGGGGCAACCCGCCGGCCGTCATGGGCCGGCACGGAACCTTGTTGTTCCGGGGGTACGCAGGGAAGTGAAACATCTCAGTACCTGCAGGAAGGGATACTCCGTGAGTAGTGGCGAGCGAAAGCGGATCAGACCAAACCATGGGCGCGTGATACCCGTCGGGGGTTGCGTCCGTGGTGTTGTGGGAGCGTGTGTCCCGGTTCCGACGGACCGGGCGGGAGTCATAAAACGGCTTGCCAGGGGAACAGGCTTGAAGGCCTGGCCGCAGAGGGTGCCAGCCCCGTACCTGGAAGCTTGCCGTCTTCCGATCATGCGTCCCAAGTAGCGCGGGCCTCGTGGAATCCCGTGTGAATCGGCCCCGACCGTGGGGTAAGTCTAAGCATACCTGTCTGACCGATAGCGTACCAGTACCGTGAGGGAAAGGTGAAAAGCACCCCGGGAGGGGAGTGAAAGAGTTCCTGAAACCGTGCGCCTACAATCCGTCGGAGCCTCCCTGGTGGGGTGACGGCGTGCCTATCGAAAAATGAGTCTGCGAGTCAGTGGTGCGTGGCGAGGCTAACCCGTCGTGGGGGAGCCGTAGCGAAGGCGAGTCTCAAAAGGCGTTTTGAGTCGCGTGCCCTGGACCCGAAGCGGGATGATCTAGCCCTGGGCAGGTTGAAGCGCGGGTAAGACCGCGTGGAGGACCGAACCCACCTGGGTTGAAAACCGGGGGGATGACCTGGGGCTAGGGGTGAAAGGCCAATCAAATTCCGTGATAGCTGGTTCTCTCCGAAATGCATTTAGGTGCAGCGTCGGTTGATTGCATCGCGGGGGTAGAGCTACTGGATGCTTGCGGGCCCGTGTGGGGTACCAATAGCAGCCAAACTCCGAATACCGTGGATGTGTATTCCGGCAGTGAGTCGGCGGGGGATAAGCTCCGTCGTCGAGAGGGAGACAGCCCAGATCGTCGTCTAAGGTCCCGAAGCGTGTGCTAAGTGGGAAAGGATGTGGAGTCGCATAGACAGCCAGGAGGTTGGCTCAGAAGCAGCCATCCTTGAAAGAGTGCGTAACAGCTCACTGGTCTAGTGGTTCCGCGCCGACAATGTAGCGGGGCTCAAGCACACCACCGAAGACGCGGCAACGGTCTTTTCGACCGTTGGGTAGGAGAGCGTCCCCCGAGGGGCGAAGCGGCGGCGCAAGCCGGCCGTGGACTTCGGGGGAGCGAGAATGCAGACATGAGTAGCGAGAGACGGGTGAGGATCCCGTCCGCTGGATGACCAAGGGTTCCGGGGCCACGTTCGTCGTCCCCGGGTGAGTCGGGTCCTAAGGCGAGGCCGACAGGCGTAGTCGAATGGATGAACGGGTGGATATTCCCGTACCGGCAGCGAACCGTCCGAACTGAACGGATGAGTACTAACCTCCGGTCGCGTGGCGTCGTTCCCTTCGGGGTTCGGGGCTCGCGGCTGTTGGGAGCGTAGTCCTGGTAGGTTAGCGCACAGGGGTGACACGGAATGGGAGCCGGCCGCGGAGGTGGTTTTCCGTGGTCAAGCACGCAGCCCGTCCCATAGGCAAATCCGTGGGACATGCAGGGTGAGGTGCGATGATGGGCGTCCTTTCGGACGCGATATCCGGTGGTCCAGGCCGTCGAGAAAAGCCTCGGCGCGAGGGGCGTTGCCGCCCGTACCCCAAACCGACACTGGTGGTCAGGTAGAGAATACCAAGGCGATCGAGCGAATCCTGGTCAAGGAACTCGGCAAATCACTCCCGTGCCTTCGGTATAAGGGAGACCCCCGGACGTGAAGAGGCTTGCCCTCGGAGCGTTTGGGGGTGGCACAGACCAGGGGGTAGCGACTGTTTACCAAAAACACAGGTGCATGCGAAGGCGCAAGCCGCTGTATATGCACTGACGCCTGCCCGGTGCCGGAAGGTTAAGAGGATCCGTCAGCCTTTGTGGTGAAGCGGTGAATTCAAGCCCCGGTAAACGGCGGTGGTAACTATAACCATCCTAAGGTAGCGAAATTCCTTGTCGGGTAAGTTCCGACCTGCACGAATGGCGTAACGACTTCCCCACTGTCTCGACCAGGAGCTCGGCGAAATTGCAGTACGAGTAAAGATGCTCGTTAAGCGCAGAAGGACGAAAAGACCCCGGGACCTTTACTATACCTTGGTATTGGCGTTAGGCGCGGATTGTGTAGCATAGGCGGGAGGCTTCGAAGCGCGGGCGCCAGCCCGTGTGGAGCCGCAAGGTGAAATACCGCTCTGTTCTCGTTTGACGTCTCACCTCGAACAGTGATCCTGTTCAGGGACAGTGCCTGGCGGGTAGTTTAACTGGGGCGGTTGCCTCCCAAAGAGTAACGGAGGCGCTCAAAGGTCCGCTCAGCCCGGTTGGCAATCGGGTTTCGAGTGTAATCGCACAAGCGGGCTTGACTGCGAGAACGACGGTTCGGGCAGGGACGAAAGTCGGAGATAGTGATCCGGTGCCGGCGCACGGGCGCGGCATCGCTCAACGGATAAAAGGTACCCCGGGGATAACAGGCTGATCATTCCCAAGAGTCCATATCGACGGGATGGTTTGGCACCTCGATGTCGGCTCGTCGCATCCTGGGGCTGGAGCAGGTCCCAAGGGTTCGGCTGTTCGCCGATTAAAGCGGCACGCGAGCTGGGTTCAGAACGTCGTGAGACAGTTTGGTCTCTATCCTCTGCGCTCGTTGGAATCCTGAGGAGGCCTGCCCATAGTACGAGAGGACCTGGGTGGACGGACCTCTGGTATGCCGGTTGTCGCGCCAGCGGCATGGCCGGTTGGCTACGTTCGGGAGGGATAACCGCTGAAAGCATCTAAGCGGGAAGCCTGCTCCAAGATTAGGATTCCTTGACGCTTTTCGGAGCGTCTGTAGCCCGCATGTGGAACACGTGTTCGATAGGCCGGAGGTGGAAGCCCTGCGAGGGGTGGAGCCGACCGGTACTAACGGGCGAACGCGGCACACTTTCCAACCCTTGTGGGTTGGGTCTCGTCCTGTGGTGGTTTTTCTCGTTGGATGGCAGGGAACGCTGTTTCTTGTGGTCACAATGATGATGTTGGTAAGGCGTTTTGTTCGCGTCCGTTGTCCGGTTCCCGGACCGCCACGATCGGAATCGTGGTTGGTTCCGTTTGCCGGCCGATCCTTGTGGTTGGCCGTTGTGTTTGGTTTTGCGGTGGTCATGGCCCAGGTGAGACGCCCGGTCCCTTTCCGAACCCGGAAGCTAAGGCCTGGTCGCGGCGATGGTACTGCACTCGAGAGGGTGTGGGAGAGTAGCACGCCGCCGCATTCAACGTCGGAGGATCCTCCGGTCGAGCCCCGTGGCGGGGTTCCCGGAGGATCCTCTTCTTTTATTCGCACGGGGTTCCCTTGGGCGTAAGGCTCCGGGAACCCCCTTTTCTTGTTTTGCCTCCCGGTTCCCCGGGGCTTTCCGAGCGTGACATTCCGGGAACCCTTTTCTTGTTCGTCTTTTGGTTCTTGTTTCCCGCGGCGCGCGGGAGGCTTTTATTCCACAACACCCTCGCATCGCATGGTCCGTCAGCGTGACTGTTAGTAATGATGTGATGAGGCTCACGCGTTACGCCCGCGCGGGTTCCAGAGAATCACGTTACGATGGAGAACGGCAGGAGCCTGATGATTGACAATCAGCGAAAGGACCGATGATGACTCTTCTACAGCATGAACTGACCGATTTTAAGGTGAACGCGTTCCAGAACAACGAGTTCCATGAGGTGACCAAGGCTGATGTACTCGGCCACTGGTCCCTGTTCTTCTTCTACCCAGCTGATTTCACCTTCGTGTGCCCAACTGAGCTTGAGGATCTGGCCCGCAACTACGCCAAGTTCAAGGAAATTGGATGCGAAGTCTACTCCGTCTCCTGCGACACCCACTTCGTGCACAAGGCATGGCATGACGCCAATGAAAAGATCGCCAAGATTCAATATCCGATGCTTGCCGACCCGACCGCTCTATTGGCCAAAGATCTCGACACCTACAACGAAGTCGATGGTATGGCCGAACGCGGTGACTTCATCGTGAGCCCCGAAGGCAAGGTCGTGGCCTATGAAGTCATCTCCTCCAACGTAGGACGCAATGCCGAAGAACTACTACGTCGTGTGCAAGCCTCTCAGTTCGTCCACGAGCATGGCGATCAGGTCTGCCCAGCCAACTGGACTCCGGGCGAGGACACCATCGAACCTAGCCTCGATCTTGTTGGACAACTGTGATCGTCGCTTGATGGACGGATTGTTAATCTAACCCGACAAGGTTGTCCGGAGAACCTCCGGGCAACCCCTTGAACAGCCAGGGCAAGGCACGAAGGGAGTCGTTATGTCTCGAAATGATTTGTATGACGTTATAGTCGTCGGCGGCGGTCCTGCTGGTTTGACGGCGGGATTGTATCTGGCTCGCGCCCGATATCGCGTGTTGATTCTCGAGAAAGACGATTTCGGCGGACAGATCACCATCACCAATGAGGTAGTCAATTATCCGGGCGTCGGCCGCACCACTGGCCGTGCACTTACCCAGACCATGCGTCAGCAGGCGCAGGACTTCGGCGCTGAATTCCTATCCGCCGAAGCCATCGGCCTTGACGTGCATGGTGACGTCAAAACCGTGCATACCTCGCGTGGTGACTTGAAGGCTTTTGGTATTCTCATCGCCACCGGTGCCAGCCCACGTAAACTAGGGTTCGAAGGGGAGTCCGAATATGCTGGCCGCGGTGTGGCCTACTGCGCCACCTGCGATGGCGAGTTCTTTGCCGGTAAGGAAGTACTGGTGGTCGGCGGAGGGTTCGCAGCAGCCGAGGAATCCGTGTTCCTGACCACATACGCCTCCAAAGTCACCGTTCTCGTGCGGGAACGGGACTTCACCTGCGACGCCACGGTGGCCGCCGCAGCCAAAAACAATCCGAAAATCGACGTGCGTTACCAAGTCGAGCTGCAAGGCGTCACTGCTGGACAAGGCGGCTTACGTGAAGCTTCGATCCTGAACCGGGTCACCGGCCAGACCGAAACGTGGAAACCTGCTGACGGTGGTACGTTCGGAGTGTTCGTGTTCGCAGGATATGTGCCTGCCACGGATTTGGTGCGCGGCGTGGTGGAGCTGGACGATTATGGTTACGTGGTTACGCACGGCTATCTCGAAACCTCAGTGCCGGGCGTGTACGCGGCTGGTGATTTGCGGGCCAAAAACCTGCGGCAAGTGGTTACTGCCACCGCTGATGGCGCTATTGCCGCGGTGGAGTTGGAACGGTACGCCAAGCGGATGAGCGAGAAAACCGGCTTGACGCCACAGCGTCCGGCCTCCTACGTCTATGAGCAGTCCACAGCGAAGACAAAAGCCGCCTCGGTGGTCGGCACCACGCCCGCGCCGGCACCCGCCCAACGCAGCGCCGATGCCGCTGCCGCGGCGAACGCCGTCAGGAAACCCGGCGAATTGTTCTCCGACGCCACCAGACAGCAGCTCAACGTGGTCTTTGGCCGCATGTCTCGGCCGGTCACGCTTGCTTTGGAGCTGGACGATACGCCGCTGTCTACGGAACTGCGGGGATTCATTGATGCGTTGGTCGCGTTGTCCGGCGGCAAGCTGAAATCGACGGTGGTTGATGGCGAGTACAAGAAGGACGATACGGGCCGTGCGGTGTTCGACGTCGACAGCGTGCTGCCCGCCGCGCGCCCATGTGTGCGCATGGTGGTGGACGGCGAGCCGACCGGCCTTGCCTTCCATGGTGTGCCTTCCGGCCATGAATTCAATTCGTTCGTGCTGGGCCTGTACAACGTGGCCGGTCCCGGTCAGCCGTTGGACGATGATCTGATCGAACGGGCGCGGTCCATCACGGACCCATTGAGCATCATGATCCTCGTCTCGCTCACCTGCACGATGTGCCCGGAGACCGTGCTCGCTTCCCAGCGTATCGCTTCGCTGAACCCGGCCGTGCGCGTCGAGGCCTACGATGTTGCGCACTTCCCCGAGCTTAGGGACCATTATGGCGCGATGAGCGTGCCCTGCATCGTCATCACACGGGCCGACGGCACGCAGCGGGTCGAGTTCGGCAAGAAGAGCATTCCGCAGATGCTTGAACTGGTCGGCGCGTAGGCACTCGATATCATTTAATGCCGGACATCATAAAGCTGCTGATGAACTGACGTTGGAAAATGAAGAACGCGATGAGCAACGGTGCAATGACGAGCATGGTCGCGGCGGACAGGATGAGATTAATGATTTACAGGATCATGCTGTTTGCAGAATCGTTTTTCCGGTGTGGGCTGCAAAGGCTGATCCCATGTGGGACGAGCAAGAGCATCAGTATCAGAATAATATTTACATAGATGAGTAACAAAGACTCTGGTAGTCAGCATGACTGCCAGAGTTGACAGGCAGCATAAAAATGATGGAATTCTTTCATGCCGTGGCGGGCACGGGTTCGATGACAAGTCGGCCTCCAAGTGCATCGACGACCTTGACGATGGTGCGGAAACTTGGGTTGCCTTCTTTGTTGAGGCTTTTGTAGAGGCTTTCGCGGCCGACTCCGGCTTCCTTGGCGATTTGGCCCATGCCACGCGCCTTGGCTATGTCGCCGATGGCGGCCTGCAGAAGCGCCGGGTCGCCGGTTTCCGCGGCGGCGTTGAGGTATGCGATGGCGTCTTCTTCGTTTTCGATGTATTCGCTGGCATCAAAATTGCTGATGCTTACCATTGTCCCTCCTTGATAAGTGATTCGAGCATTTTCTGTGCCTCTTTTATGGTCTTGTCCTGTCCGGTCTTGTCCCCGCCGGCGAGCAGCAACATGATCTGATTGCCTTTCTGGGCGAAGTAGACGCGGTAGCCTGGGCCGAAGAAGAAACGCAATTCGTTCACGCCTTTACCGACCGGGTGCATATCGCCGACCGGTTGTCCCGCCAGTGCACACTGTCTGATCCGGGCAGTGATCCGCGCTTTGGCGGCATGGTCGCGCAGCCTATGCAACCACTTGCGGAACTGGTCGGTTTGTTGGATTTCCATATGCATTATTGTATCCTGTAAGATACAATAATGCAAGCGTGGCGGTCTCGAACCATTTGTTGTCATATCGGAATCCGGTGCTCCCGCGCCCATCCGCTGGCTCGTCCATGTTCCCTCCGATCATCCGAGGCCCGTTCCGTGCGCCGTTGCCGGACGGTCCAAGGTATATGGGAACGCCTCGGCTGCTGGACCGGTTCATCACAGCAGCCGAGGCGTTTGATAAAGACTTTTATGGAATCTTACTTGCTGAAAGCCTTCTTAAACAAGGTGGAGGAGGCCTTGGCGAAAGCGAACTGGCTGAGGCCGGCATCCATGGAAACGGTGTTGGCGTTGGCGATCTGGTCGAAGGTGTTGTTCTGCATTTTTTCTTCCTTTCACGCGGCTCGTCGTTTCGTTTGTTGGTTCATGCTTCGTGTGGAGCCGTTTGTTCCGTTGTGGCTTCATTGTAAGCATCCCTCTGGTGCGGGGTTTCGCCGGTTTCGTCGCTTCTTTTGTATTTTCATCTGGTAAACAGAAGTAAATGCTTGTGACAGAGGTGGATTGCATATGCATGGGTGCTTCGCGGAAGCTGATTCTGAGTGCCGTTGCATGTTACAGCAGTGATGGCGATGTGCAGCTTTCACGTTCGACGAGCTGTGTGGGAAGAATGAAGTAATTCTGGTCTACCTTTCCTTCCCGCGCTTCGAGAATCAGATCGATGCATTGTCTGGCGATGAGATCGAATGGCTGCCTGATGGTCGTCAGGGATGGACACATGCTTGCCGCAGGATAGACATCGTCGAAACCGATGATCGATAACTGTTCGGGCAGACTGATGCTGTGCTGTCGGGCGGCGCGATAGACGTTGATCGCGCCGAGATCGTTGAACGCGAAGATGGCGGTCGGTCGGTCCTGCTCCCTCATTTCCAGGAGATCGCATGCCGCCTTGTATGCCTTGTCGGATACGTAGTCGCCAACCTTGATGAGATGCGGATCCGCGCTGATGCCGTTTTTCTGCAGCGCCGCCATGTATCCGCTAAGTCGCGCTTGCGAGGATTGTGAATTGGTGGGGCCGGTGATGACGGCGATTCGTCGGTGCCCTAATGATATGAGATATTGCGTGGCGAGCATTCCTCCGGTCCAGTTATCAATGCCCACCCCCAATGCGTCAGCGGAGACCTGGCCGACCGGATCGACAATTACATATGGGATGTTCCTCGTCTGCAGTAGCGATTCCTCGGCCGATGAGATATTTGATAAGAGAAGTATGACGCCTAGTGGGTTGCGTTCGATGGCGTTACGGAGACAGCTGCTGGCCTCGTTTCTTGTTGAGTATTCCTCGGAATCCGGTCTGGCGCAGCTTACGGTGATGCCGATGCCAAACTCTCTGGCGTATGAAGTTGTCTCCTTGACCATCTCCATGGATCCGTTGTTGGTCATTTCGCTGACGACCAGTTCGATTGACCGCATGGTTTTGGTTGTGGGAAGTTTTTTACGGAACCCGGCTTCCTCGAGGAGCAGTTCCACCCTATCGCGGGTCTCGTCGGAGACTCCATCACGGCCGTTGATGACCTTGGACACGGTGGCGGGGGATACTCCCGCCGCTTGGGCGATATCGGAGACCTTCGGTCTGTTTGTTGTTTTGATCGTGGTCATGACCCTTCTCTTTTCGTACGCGACGCTGCAAAAACGTTACCTATAGAATAGCGAAATTTTCGTTACTTTAGAATAGATTTTTTATCGGCGTGTTGCTACCTATATAGCGGAAATGGGTATCGCGAACATCGATTGCCCGCTGTTTTCTTGATGGGCATGATATGCATATATCGTTGCAATAAAGCCCTTTTTAAGGTGGAAAAACAAGATAAAGAAAATTTCGCCACGCGCAGCGAAGTTTTATTTGCTCTTTTTTGCAGAACCTTGTATATTGAACGTACCGATGGATGAAACGGCAATGGCAACGATGTTGTTGGCAGGCTCATTCAGACGGGTTAAGAAGAAAGAGAAAAACTATGACAAATGCAACGGCGAAACCGGATACTTCCGGGATGCGCAAGCCGAAGCGCGAGTACATAGGCATATTGTATTGTCTTCCATACGTGTTGGTCTTCCTATTCGGCATGATCATCCCGATGTTCTACGCGCTTTATCTCAGCTTCTTCAAGCAGTCCCTTCTCGGCGGCACCACATTCGCGGGCTTCGACAACTTCATCCGAGCATTCAAGGATGAGGCTTTGTGGGGCGGCTTTAAGAATGTGCTGATTTACGCGGCGATTCAGATTCCGATGAATCTGATTCTGTCCCTCGTAGCGGCGCTTATCTTGGACTCCCAGAGAATTCGCCATATCGCAGTGCCGCGAATCCTGCTGTTCCTGCCTTATGCCGTCCCAGGCGTCATTGCAGCGCTGATGTGGGGATACATTTACGGCGATAAGTATGGTCTTTTTGGACAAATCGCCGGCATGCTTGACGTAACGGCTCCTAATATGCTGTCGAAGCAGCTCATGCTATTCGCCATCGCAAACATCTGCACTTGGTGCTTCCTTGGCTATAACATGCTGATTTATTATTCTGCACTGATCGGCATTCCGAACGACCTGTACGAATCTGCCCGTATTGACGGCGCTTCGGAGCTGCGCATCGCTTGGTCCGTGAAGATTCCTCAGATTAAGAGCACCATCGTGATGACAGTCCTCTTCTCTGTAATCGGTACGCTCCAGCTGTTCAACGAACCGAACATCTTGCGTACTTCTGCCCCGGACGTGATCAACAGCAGCTATACGCCGAACATCTACACCTACAACCTCGCATTCAATGGTCAGAACGTCAACTATGCTGCTGCCGTCTCTCTGGTCGTCGGCATCATCGTCATGGCCTTGGTCGCCGTCGTTAAGATCATCGGCAACAAGTGGGAGAACAAGTGATGAGTGAAGCAATCGCAAAACCTCGTGCCAAGTCGCTCCAGCGCAGGGATGCCAAGCTGGCGCTCAAGGCAAGCAAGCGTTACAAGCGCATGCAGCAGCGTGAGCCGGCTCCGAAACTGACTGGTAAGCAGCGTGTGCTCAACTGGCTGTTGCACATCATTATGGCTTTGATGGTCATCTACTGCCTCGTGCCGCTGTTGTGGGTCATCTTCTCTTCCACAAAGACCAGTGAGGGCATCTTCAGCTCTTTTGGTCTGTGGTTCGATGACAAGAATGTGTTCTGGCAGAACGTGCAAGACACATTCGCCTACCAGAATGGCGCCTATACCCGCTGGCTGTTCAATACGATCATGTACGCAGCGGTAGCAGGTGTTGGTGCAACCATCATTGCCACTTTCGCTGGGTATGCCATCGCCACCATGCGATTCCCCGGACGTAACGCCCTGCTGGCCGTCACTCTGGCATTCATGTCAATTCCTTCTACGGTAATCACCGTGCCGCTGTTCCTCATGTATTCGAAGATCGGGCTGGTCGGCACTCCATGGGCCGTGATTATTCCGCAGCTGGCTACGCCGTTCGGCTTGTATTTGATGATCATCTATGCGCAGACCTCGATTCCGGTCTCGCTGATCGAAGCCGCGAAACTGGACGGTGCAAGCACTTGGACCATCTTCTGGAAGGTCGGTTTCCCGCTGCTGTCTCCAGGTTTCGTCACTGTACTGCTGTTCACGCTGGTTGGCGTCTGGAACAACTACTTCCTGCCGCTGATTATGCTCTCGGACACCAACGACTACCCGTTGACAGTCGGTCTGAACATGTGGCTGAAGATGGGTGCCCAGGGAACTGCCAACGGTCAGGTTCCGAACAACCTCATCATCACGGGCTCGCTTATCGCAGTTGTTCCGTTGATCATCGCATTCATGTTCCTGCAGAAGTACTGGCAGTCTGGCCTCGCGGCCGGTTCTGTCAAGCAGTGAACCCTCGGCCGCACGGTCCCTACGATCACCCATTCGTTGCCTTGGTGACCGTGCGGCATCCGTCCTTTTGAAAAAACAACAAAATAGTAATTCATGACACACAAAGGAGTAATCATGAAGAAGAAGAGTGTCAGGCTTGTGGCCGCTATCGCGGCGCTGGCAATGACGGCCGGGATCTCGGCATGTGGTTCCGACACCAACGGAAGCCAGGCCAAGAGCGAAGTGACCGCGAAGGAAGTGGAAAGCGCTCTGACCGATACGTCGAAGAACGTCGAGCTGACCGTTTGGGCCTATTCCGCCAAGCAGATGGAGCCCACCGTCAAGGCATTCAAGGAGAAGTATCCGCATATCAAGATTAAATTTGTCAACACCGGTGCCGCTGCCGACCATTTCACCAAGTTCCAGAATGTCGTTCAGGCCAATAAAGACATCCCCGACGTTGTACAGATGAGCGCTAATAAATTCCAGCAGTTTGCGGTTTCGGGCGCATTGCTGAATTTTGCCAACGACAGCATCGACAAGGCATGGAGCAAGTTGTACACCAAGACTGCATGGGCTCAGGTGCATTACGCCGGCGGCCTTTACGGTGTGCCACAGGATGCCACGCCATTGGCCAACTATGTGCGAAAGGATATCCTGGACGAACATAACCTGCAGGTGCCAGAAAGCTGGGAAGATATCTACAACGAGGGCGTGAAGCTCCACAAAGAAGATTCCAACAAGTATATGGGAATCCTGGGATCTGACATCTCCATCTTCACCAACCTCTACCGCTCCGTTGGAGCGCGTCTGTGGAAGGTTAATTCCGTGAACGACGTCGAACTGACTATGAACAGCGGAAAAGCAAAGGAATTCACGGAATTCTTGCAGAAGTGCCTGAAGGATGGCGTCCTTGAAGGCGGTACCGTCTACACTGACGAGTTCAACCGTTCGGTCAACGATGGCCGTTATGCCACCTTCATCAGCGAAAACTGGATGGGCAACATGTATAAGGACCAGAACCCGAGCCTCAAGGGAAAGATGGTGGTCACAACTCCGCCATCCTGGAACAACCAGCATTTCCAGTCCTCCTCCGTCGGCTCCATGATGAGCGTTGCTGCGGCATGCCCGAAGGAAAAGCAAGCAGCAGCCCTTGCCTTCATCAACTGGCTCGATTCCGCTCCGGACGCCATCCAGTCTTGGCAGGATACCAACAGCGGCAATTACTTCATGGCGGCTTCCGTCTATCAGGACGATAAGACGGTGCGCGAGAAGAAAGAAACCGATGGATACTTCGCGAATACGGACGTTAACTCGGTCTATTTCGATTCCATGGATAACGTCAATACCGATTGGGAGTATCTCCCGTTCATGTCTCAGGTGGAGGTCGTGTTCAATGACGTCATCGTGCCGGAGATGAATGAGAACGGCGATCTGGTAGGCGCCATGGCCAAGGCTCAGCAGAAGCTCAAGGCATACGCGGAAGACAACGGCTTTAAGGTCACCACTGACGCCGACTGACATCCGGTTGCCCGCCACCGCTAGGGAGGGCGGCCGAATGGCCGCCCTCCCTTTTTGAGATTAAACATTTTTCCAAAGAAGGAAGCGCATCGTGAGCGTTATTACCAAAGTCACCACCTATGATTTCCGATTCCCGACATCGGCCACCTTCTCCGGCTCCGACGCCATGAACCCCGATCCGGATTATTCCTCTGCCTATGTTGTCATCGCCACGGATGCCGGTGATTCCGGCAACGGATTCGTCTTCACCATCGGCCGCGGCAATGATGTCGTCGTCCGAGCCATCGACTCCATGTCTGAAACCCTTATCGGCCGTAACGTCGAGGAACTGCTCGACAACATGCGTCTCGCGTGGGATCTGTTCGTGCGCGATTCGCAGCTACGCTGGCTTGGCCCTGAGAAGGGTGTCGAGCATATGGCCATTGGTGCCGTGCTTTCGGCTCTGTGGGACCTCAAAGCCAAGCGCGCCGGCAAGCCGCTCTGGCTGCTCCTTTCCGAGATGGAGCCTGAAGAGCTAGTTGCGACTCTCGACTTCCGCTACCTGACCGATGCTCTCACTCCGCAGGAAGCCATCGAGATTCTGCGTGCCGCCCAGGAAGGCAAGGCGGAACGCATCGCCCACCTCAAGGAAGTCGGCTATCCGGGATATTCAACCGCAGCTGGATGGCTCGGCTATTCCGACGAGAAGATGGTCCGTTTGGCCAAGCAAGAGACCGAGGTCATGGGCTTCAAGCAAATCAAGCTTAAGGTCGGTCAAAACCTCGAAGACGATCTGCGCAGGCTCAAGCTCGCCCGTGAAGCGGTCGGCCCGGACATCGCCATCGCCGTAGACGCCAACCAGGTCTGGGATGTGCCACAGGCCATTGAATGGATCGGCAAATTCAATGACTACGATCTCGCGTGGGTTGAGGAACCGACCTGCCCGGATGACGTGCTTGGACATGCTGCAATCCAGAAGGCCATCGATCCAATTCCGGTGGCCACCGGCGAACAGATGCAGAACCGAGTCATGTACAAGCAGTACCTGCAGGCTGGCAGCTTCAAGGTCATGCAGATTGACGCGACCCGAGTCGCCGGCCCCCAGGAAATCGTCCTCGAATACCTGCTCGCCAAGAAGTTCGGCGTCAAGGTCTGCCCTCACGCGGGCGGTGTCGGCCTGTGCGAAGCCATCAGCCAACTTGCGATGTTCGATTATGTGTCCGTCTCTGGCGAGATGGAGGACCGCGTCGTCGAATACGTGGACAACCAGCATGAGTACTTCGTGCATCCGACCGTCATCAAGAACGGACGATACGTTGCACCGCTCGCTCCGGGCAACGGTACGGAGATGAAGCTCGACGAATGCATGAAGTACCTGCACAAGGACTAGTCGGAAGGACCTGAGATGGACCTGCATCTTAAGAACAAGGTGATTATTGTCACCGGAGGATTCAAAGGCATCGGCAAGGGCATAACGCTGCGACTGGCCGAAGAAGGCGCCATTCCGGTGGTGCTGAATCGTTCGGATGGTGCCGACGACGAATTCCGACAGGATATCGAACAGATCACCGATTCGTATGACACCTATCTGATTGACCTGAACAACACCGACGAGATCGCCCCCATTGTTGAATCGGTCATGAAGAAATACGGTCATATCGATGGTGTGGTCAACAATGCCGGAAGAAACGACAATCTTGCGCTTGAGACCACGTCATGGCGTCAGTTCGAGGAGTCTCTTCACGGCAATCTGACCCACTATTACGAGCTGGTTCATCAGTGCGTGCCAGCGCTCAAGGCCAGCAAGGGCTCAGTGGTCAATATCGGTTCCAAGACCGCATTGACTGGTCAGGGCAAGACTAGTGCCTACGCCGCGGCAAAAGGTGCGATTCTGGGCCTGACCCGCGAGTGGGCCGCCGCTCTCGCCCCGGACGAGGTTCGGGTCAATGCCGTCGTCGTGGCCGAAGCGTGGACACCGCTGTACGCGCAATGGATCAAGACGTTCGGCGACGAGCAGGCGCAGCGTGAGCAGTTGGCGAAGATCACCGACAGGATTCCTCTCGGCCACCGCATGACCGAGACTTCGGAAATCGCGGACACCGTGGCTTTCCTTCTGTCCGACAGGTCTTCGCACACCACCGGACAATGGGTCTTCCCCGACGGCGGATACGTCCACCTCGATAGGGCACTCGACTAGGACGCGCGACATGCAGAGGATCATCGACTCGCATTTCCATATCTGGGACCCATCCGTCCAACCACTTTCATGGCTTGACGGTACGGATGGGTCCATCACCCGCCGTTACGACATGGACTGCCTCAAACGCGCCTATGCCTCATATAATGAGCAACACCCAGACGCTGCGGTCAATTTCATCGGCGGTGTGTATGTGGAAGTCGACACGGACGATACGTCATTGGAAGATCGGCTGCTGTCCGAAAACCATGATCCTCTGCTGTTGGCAACATCTATGCGGTCCACCGTCGGGCCGGCCATGCGCGTGCCGCTGTACGCGCATGGCATTCGTGAGCCATTGCATACGCCGGCATCGCCGCGGGGACGGTGCCTGCAAGATGACTTCATCCGCGGTTTGCAGCTTATGGCCGATAAGAACATGCCATTCGACGCATGCGTACGGGTGGATGAACTTGACGATCTCGCTCAGGCTTGTGAGCAGGTGCCCGAAGCAACCGTCATCGTTGACCATATGGGCAACATATCCGATCTTCACAATCTCGAATCCTCATCCGATGCCCTGCATAGGCTCGGAGAGCTGCCAAACGTGTACGTCAAGGTATCGGGGTATCCCACCGATGACCTACGATTCGTCTCAACCCTGCTCGATCTCGCACAAGCCGCGTTCTCGAACAAGCGGTTGCTGTACGCGTCGAATTGGCCTGTCGTTGGTCTATATGCCGATTTCGACAGTCATCTGTCAATCCTGCTCAATCGTTTCGCGGGGGATGACGACTTCTTCTTCAATAATGCGCGGAACGCCTACCATATCGTCGAAAGGAAAATATCATGACTTGCAACGCCCAATTCGAAGGCGTGTTCTGCCCCTCCATCACCATCACGAACGCGGATGGGACCATTGACTACGACAATTGGGGCAAGCACCTTGATCATCTCATCGACGCGGGCATCGACGGTGTGCTGCTGTTCGGCAGTATCGGAGAATTCTATGCCATCGACGTCAAGACGAAGGCGGAAGCGGTGCGTTTCGCAGTCTCGAAAGTCGCCGGACGCATGAAGGTGCTCGTCGGAGTAGGAGACACCAACCTAGACAATGTGAGAACATTGGCGGCGGAAAGCGAAGCAGCCGGAGCCGATGCATTGGTTGCAGTATCCCCGTACTATTTCGGACCATCCCCGGATTGCGCGAAGCGCTACTTCTCTGCGGTGGCCAAGGCAACGACGCTGCCGGTCATTCTGTACAACTTCCCAGCCAGGACAGGCAACGACCTCACACCCGAGCTGGTAGCGGATCTCGCAGCGGAGAACCAGAACATCATCGGCATCAAAGACACCGTCGACACCATCAGCCACACCAGAAAGGTCATCGCTGCCGTTCGTAAGGTGAATCCATCGTTCAGCGTGCTGTCCGGATTCGACGAGTACTACACCGTTAACCGAATCAGCGGCGGCAATGGCGTGCTATGCGGATTGACCAATGTGGAGCCGGAGACTTTCGTCAGCCTGCATCATGCATGGCAGTCCGGTGATTACGCCACGGCCATCAAATCGGCTGAACGCATTTCCTATCTGATGCGCCTGTACGACACTGCCGACCTGTTCATCAGCGCCATCAAGGGCGCGGTCAAGGCGAAGGGACTGCCAATCGACACGTCCATCCATGAACCCGCCGTGCAGCTGACCGACGAGCAGTACCGCAATATCCAGAGCATTCTCAAATAAGCAAATCTGCCAAGGAGACTTTACGCATGAAACTCACATTCGATGGAATCTCTTCGTGCTGGGAAGAAGGTATCCCACTCGGCAATGGACGCATGGGAGCGGTCCTGTGCTCCGAACCGGAAACCGATGTGCTGTATCTCAACGACGACACCCTTTGGTCTGGATATCCACACGCGGAAACCTCGCCGGTGACGCCAGAGATTGTGGCCAAGGCACGTCAGGCGGCATTCGGCGACGATTACACCGCCGCCACGCGAATCATCAAGGAAGCCACACTGCAGGAAAAGGACGAACAGATTTACGAGCCATTCGGAACGGCCCGTATTCAGTACTCGACCCCTGCCAGCGGACGTGAGAGCATGAAACGCCAACTGGATCTTGCAAGGGCGCTCGCCGGTGAAACATTCCAGATGGGTGATGCCAACGTTCATGTCGACGCATGGTGCAGCGAGCCTGATGACCTGTTGGTCTACAGGATGTCATCGGATGCGCCGGTTGATGTGAACATCAGTGTCGCCGGCACTTTCCTCAAACAGTCGCGCGCCTCGTTGGAAACGGTATCCGACGGTCATCGGGCCACACTCGTCGTCATGGGCCGGATGCCTGGACTCAACATCGGGCTCCTCCCTCATCCTTCCGAAAATCCTTGGGAAGATGAGCAGGACGGAACCGGAATGGCGTACGCCGGTGCGTTCTCCCTTACCGTCACAGGTGGCGACATCAACGTGGACGACAACAGTCTGCAATGTTCGCACATCACCGGATTATCGCTCCGCTTCCGCAGTATGAGCGGATTCAAGGGAAGCGACCAGCAACCGGAACGAAGCATGACGGTTATCGCCGACCATCTGGAGAAAACCATCGACGAGTGGTCGACCGACCTGCAGACCATGCTCGACCGCCACATCGCGGACTACCGCAGATATTTCGACAGGGTGGCCATCCATCTCGGTTCAGCCCATGATGACGATACGGAACTACCGTTCTCGGCGATCCTTCGCTCGGATGAGAACAAAGAACCGCATCGTCTGGAGATGCTGGCGGAGGCAATGTTCGATTTCGGCCGGTATATGCTTATCTCCTCGTCCAGGCCACACACCCAGCCGGCGAATCTGCAGGGGATTTGGAACCATAAGGACTTCCCAAACTGGTACAGCGCCTACACGACGAACATCAACGTCGAGATGAACTATTGGATGACAGGCCCATGTGCCCTCCAAGAACTCATCGAGCCGCTCGTCTCCATGAATGAGGAGCTGCTAGCGCCGGGGCACGACGCCGCTGACAGGATTCTTGGCTGCCGAGGATCGGCGGTCTTCCATAATGTCGATCTCTGGCGCAGGGCCCTTCCTGCGAACGGCGACCCGATGTGGTCGTTCTGGCCGTTCGGTCAGGCATGGATGTGCCGGAACCTGTTCGATGAATACTTGTTCAACCAGGATGCATCGTACCTGGTCCGCATCTGGCCGATCATGCGGGACAACGCGCGATTCTGCATGGATTTCCTATCGGAGACAAAGCATGGACTGGCCCCGTCCCCTGCAACATCACCAGAGAACTGTTTCTTGGTGAACGGAGAACCGGTATCTGTTGCGCAAAGCAGTGAGAATGCCACGGCCATCGTGCGTAATCTGCTTGATGATTTAATTCAGGCTTCTCACGATCTGGAAAACCTTGACGAAGAGGACAGAAATCTGGTCCGTGAAGCGGAATCCGTCCGTTCCCAACTAGCTGAAACGCGATTGGGAGCTGATGGAAGAATCCTCGAATGGAACGACGAATTCATCGAATCCGATCCACAGCACCGTCATCTGTCCCACCTTTACGAACTGCATCCTGGTGCAGGCATCACGTCTCAGACTCCGCACCTGGAGGAAGCCGCTAGGAAATCCCTCGAAGTGCGTGGCGATGATGGTTCCGGCTGGAGCATCGTATGGCGCATGATCATGTGGGCACGTCTGCGTGATGCGGAGCATGCCAAACGAATCATAGGCATGTTCCTGCGGCCGGTGGATGCGAACGCTGAAACCAATCTGCTGGGCGGAGGCGTGTACGACAGCGGATTATGCGCTCACCCGCCATTCCAGATCGACGGGAACCTTGGATTCCCGGCGGCCTTGTCGGAGATGCTTGTCCAAAGCCACGATGGCTGGATTCGCATTCTTCCGGCCCTGCCGGAGGATTGGCATGAGGGAAGCTTCCATGCGCTCCGTGCAAGAGGTGGAATCCAAGTGGATGCGACATGGACGGATCAGACAGTGGAATACACGTTGCGCTGTCTGAAGCCCACGGAAATTACGCTGAACGTTCTAGGGACTGATATGGGATGTGTCGCATTGTCTCCGGATAAGCCATTCAAGGGATCCATCCGGCGTTAACGTATTGCGTTATATCCGTTACGAAATGTTGCGGACCGTCTTTCCTAATAGGGGAGGGCGGTCCGCAATCTTTTTTGCTACCAGCATGCGGAAGATGAGCGCATGCATGTAACTGAGTATCGTAATGTGAACGATCTCATCAAGAATAAGAGCAAGCATGCTGGTTTTATTTCAATCGGTCCGGCACCGTTTGAGAAGAATGTGCTCCTACGATTGCACGTGAGGCTTTCCGTAAAATTGGTGGTCAGGGACAGTTTCGTGCCATCTTTATGAAAACCATACGAAAGAGGCCTGATGCCTAGCCCTCGGGGCTGGACATCAGGCCTCTTCTCCTGATATGAGCAGAGGACGCGGCATGCTATCCGATCGTCAGATCAGTTCGAGATTGACATCGAGGCTGACCGGCTGATCGGCGGGGATGTGATACTGGGAGTGGACCGGAGACATCCAGGAATCGTCGCCTCCGACACCCATCTGCGCGGCGAGCACACGGAGGAACATGTGCTTCGGAGCCGGCAACTCGTCCTGATGCTGAGCTTCTTCGATCATGAAGCTGGAATACGGCTGCAGGCTCACAGCGAACGGTGCGGCACCGTTCGCGCGGCTGACTCGCAGGCCGTGTCCATTTTCATCGGTGATCTCCGCCCAACGGACTTCCTCGTGGTTGCCCGTTTCCTGCGGCATGAGATACGGAGCATGGTCCTTGAACGCATCGGTGCTCCACACGCCCAGCTTGGCGTGCTTGCGATCCTGGTACGTTTCCTCGGGACCAGCGCCGAAGAACCTCAGGTTCGAATACTGGACCGGCAGAGTCCATTCGATGCCAAACGCAGGAATGGTGGGCAGATCGCCGGATTCGCCCGGATATTCCACATGCAGGTTCAGACGGCCAGTGGTATCGGCGGTGTATCCGACGGTGACCTTGGTGCGTTGCGGCGTGGCCAGCTCATACGTGTACACGGCCTTGAGCGTGTCTTCATCGACCTGTTCGATGACATTGTCCACGCAACGGGCATAACGGCCGGCCGCCATCCACTGGGCTCGCTCGAATCCATGGCCTGCGCCACGGTCGTTGTCCGTCAGTGCGCGGAATGTGGTGATCGCCGGGCGACGCAGCACGAATTCGTGACCGTCGAACGTGTAGGAGACCAAGCCGCCCTGAGTGCGAGAAAGAAGAATCTCTCGTCCGGAACCCTGAACACCGGCATTCCAACGGCCAACAGTGACGATGCCGTCCGCAGGCAGAGCCGCGTCTTCGGCTGCCTTCGTTCCGGCCACAACAGTCTGGCCGAAGGCGAGTTCGTACCCGGCAGGAGCCCAATCGGTCGCCTCGGCGAGGCGTTGGGACACTTCAAGCACCAGCTCATCGGCATTGGCACGATAGAGATCCACCGGCCATTCGACATCGAACGTGCATGCCGAATCGGCGGGCACGTCGAAGCGACGCTCGGACTGCCATACCGGCTCTCCGTCAGCGAGGATGCGCAGCACGAACTGGTATCCGCCGGTCGAGATGAACAGATTGTCGTTCTTGATGGACACCGAACGATCGGTCACGTCGATATGGACGTTGGAGTACAGCTGCTTGACTTCCTGGGCCTTCGGCGCGGGAGTACGGTCGGCGAAGACCAGTCCGTTGCCGGAGAACTCGTAATCACTCGGACGATCGCCGAAGTCTCCGCCATAGCACAGACGGGTGGAGCCGTCCGGCTGGGTGGCATAGATCGCCTGGTCGATGAAGTCCCAGATGAAGCCGCCCTGATAGTGCGGGTAGCGTTCCAGTGCCGTGTATTCGTCCAGGTTGCCGACCGAGTTGCCCATTGCGTGCATGTACTCGCAGGAGATGTACGGCTTCTGCGGATCGTTCTTGAGATATTCCTCAACCACATCGGCGTGCTCGTACATGCGGGTTTCGATGTCGGTCACATCATCATAGTCGCGGTTCTTCGTCACACCCTCGTAGTGCACGGGGCGGTTCGGATCGATGTCGTGCACGTGCTTGTACATGGCACGGAACACATCGCCGGTGTAGGACTCGTTGCCAAGGGACCAAATGACCACGCTCGGGTGGTTGTAGTCGCGGCGCATCATGCTGTTGACGCGGTCGACGCAGGCACCTTCCCAACGTGCCTTGCTTCCTGGAACCGCGGTCTCGGCGGTGACCACGTCGCCAGGCAGGCACCAGCTGCCATGGGTTTCGAGATTGGTCTCATCGATCAGGTAGATGCCGTACTCATCGCACAGATCGTACCAACGCTCCTGGTTCGGATAGTGCGAGGTGCGGATGGCGTTGATGTTGTGGCGCTTGCAGAAAATCACATCATCGATCATGTCCTGCTCGGTGATGGAACGGCCGCGCTTGGCGTCGAACTCGTGACGGTCCGCGCCCTTGAACACGATGCGCTTGCCGTTAAGGGTCATGATGCCGTTTTCGATGCGGAAACGACGGAAGCCGACCTTCTGAACGACGGCCTCGACGATGTTGCCGGCCTGGTCGATGACGTTGACTTCAAGTTCGTACAGAGATGGGCTTTCGGCGCTCCACGGCTCGAGGCCCTGCAAGGAATCGCTTGCGAACGTGGTATTGGCGTCGGCGCTGGTCGAGGCCTCCCATACCACGTTGCCTTCGGAATCCTTCAACGTGGCCGAGATGGTAGCGGCATCGGAGGCGTTGCGCACGGACAATGCGGCGTCAAGAGAGGCGGTGCCGGACTCGGCGTCCCAATCGGCTTCGAGCTGCATGTTCTCGACATGAACGTGGGGCTGCGCCGTCAGTTCGACGGAGCGGAACAGTCCGTGCAGACGCCAGAAGTCCTGGTCTTCAAGCCAGGATGCGCTGGAATACTCGTAGCAAGCGACCGCCACAACGTTCTCTCCGTCATGCAGCAGGTCGGTGATGTCAAACTCGTTGGGAGTGAAACCGTCCTCGCCGTAACCTGCGAACAGGCCGTTGACCCACACGTAGATTGCGGTTGCCATTCCATGGAAGACGATGGAGACGCTTCCTCCGGACTCCTTGGTGTCCGCAAGACGCTTGGACACAACGAACTTCTTGCGGTAGAGCGCCACGTGATTGTTTTCCGGAACATTCGGCTCCAGCGGATTCTCGTGGCCGTCCCACGGATACTGGATATTCACGTACTTGTTCTTCAGCAGGCCTGCCATCTGCAGATGGCCCGGAACCTGGGTGCGGTAGAAAGCGGAATCATCGAAGTTTTCGGCAACGAATGGCTCTTCGTTGAAGTCGATGTCGGAAGCCTGTACGATCTCGACGCGCCATTCTCCGTCAAGGCTTTGCGTGAGATCGGAGTACTCACCACTCTGCGGATCATGCGTGAAACACTTGTGGTTGGAATGGGCCGGCGTGCGGTTGACCTCGAACACAGTCGCGTCGGTCAGCCACGTCTCGGATGCATGCTCAACACGATTTGTCATGTTTCCCTGCTTTCTTTCATTACTTCGTTGTGAATGATGCGGAAGCTAAACTTCCTTTACTAGTAAGGATAAATGTTTTTTACCGAAAAAGCAAATCGTATTTACCGCCACGGTTTCCTCTGTTTTTCAAGCACTCCCGTTAAACGTGTTTAAGTCGGTGACGGATAGGTTTTGCATTATGGGAACTGTTGCAACACGCCGGCAAAAGCCTTGATTACTAATGTTTTTTACTTCTGCTTATAAAACGGCGTATAGTTGCAATACAAGATCAATGGGTGATCTCGGCTCCAACTATCTTAGAGGAGAAGAAAAAAATGAGCAACGCAACAGCCGCGGACGGTGGAGTCCGCAAGGGAAAGCTCGGTCAGCGCATTGCCTACGCATGCGGTAACTTGGGTCAAGCTGCCTTCTACAACGCTATGAGCACGTACTTTGTTGTGTACGTGACCAGCTGCCTGTTCTCCGGCGTCGACAAGGCGTTGGCGGCCAAGCTTATCGGCGTCATCACCAGCCTTGTGGTGATTATCCGTATCGCAGAAATCTTCATCGACCCGTTGCTGGGTAACATCGTCGACAACACCACCACCAAGTGGGGACGCTTCCGTCCTTGGCAGTTCATCGGCGGTGCCGTCTCGGCCGTGCTGCTCGCCATCGTCTTCAGCGGCATGTTCGGTCTGGTGAATGTCAACACCACGCTGTTCATCGTGCTGTTCGTCATCACCTTCGTCGTGCTCGACGTGTTCTACTCCCTGCGTGATATCTCCTACTGGGGCATGATTCCGGCGCTGTCCTCCGACTCCCATGAGCGTTCCACCTACACCTCTCTGGGATCCTTCACCGGTTCCATCGGCTACAACGGCATCACTATCTTCGTCATCCCGATTGTCACCTACTTCAGCTACATGTTTACCGGCAAGAATGCCGAAAGCCAGAGCGGCTGGACCGCATTCGGCATCATCGTCATGCTGCTCGGCATCCTCACTGCTTGGACCGTTGCCTTCGGCACTAAGGAAAGCACCAGCGCCCTGCGTTCCAAGGCCCAGAAGAACGGCAACCCGCTCGAGGCGTTCAAGGCACTGTTCCAGAACGACCAGCTGCTGTGGGTCGCCCTGTCCTACCTGCTGTACGCCATCGCCAACGTGGCCACTACCGGCGTGCTCCTCTTCCTGTTCAAGTTCGTGCTCGACAACCAGGCTGCCTACTCCGCGACCGGTGTCATCGCACTGGTGGCCGGCCTCATCATGGCTCCGCTGTACCCGATTCTGAATAAGCGCATCCCACGCCGCTACCTGTACATCAGTGGCATGATCTCCATGATTGTCGCTTACGTTCTGCTGGGTCTTTTCTCCACCAACATCGTCGTGGTGTTCATCGCACTGGTGCTCTTCTACATACCGGGCACTCTCATCCAGATGACCGCCATCCTCTCCCTGACCGACTCCATCGAATACGGCCAGCTGAAGAACGGCAAGCGTAACGAGGCCGTCACCCTGTCCGTCCGCCCGATGCTCGACAAGATCGGTGGCGCCCTGTCGAACGGCATCACCGGCTTCATCGCCGTTGCGGCAGGTATGACCGGCAACGCCACTGCAGCCGATATGACCTCTGCGAACATCCACACCTTCGAAGTCTGCGCCTTCTATGTGCCGCTCATTCTGATTGTGCTCAGCCTGCTGGTGTTCACCTTCAAGGTGAAGATCAACGAGAAGATGCACGCCGAAATCGTCGAGCAGCTCGAAGCCAAGCTCGCGGCCGGTGAGGTCTCCGATGAGGAAGCCAAGACGGTCGAGACGGTTGAAGCCGTCAACGAGAAGGCCAAGCTGACCGAATAAATAACCAATACTTGACATCCTTCCTTTCTCTCTGATGGAGGCCCCAATTTCGATTGGGGCCTCCATTGGTATATGCACTGTTTTATAGCCGTTCAAAGTTTGTCAAATGAACAAAACGAACGATGTCCCGGAGCATAATGCAACCAATGTTGTTTCGCTTTTTCGCTCAAGGCATATCTTGCCATGTTCCGAGGTGAACCATGTATTTTAGCGAATGACCAATCGAAGAATCGAATTAGATTTCATTGTCTCGGATGAGAAAGTCCCAGCTTTACAGGGGGTATTAATGACATTCATCTCACGAGCGGCGCGCTATGTGCTCAGAAAACGAGTACGCACCGCGGTGCTGTTCATTGTACTGACCATCATAACGGCGAGTATGCTGTCCGCAACCGCAGTTTCTCGGGCAGCGCAACATGAGGCCGGACAGATTGAGAAACAGGCGGTCGGCGGATTCGTGCTGGCTAGTAACCTGCAAGGCAGCATGCTGACACCTCGCGGAGGCGGAATGGTTCGTCCCGCTGATGTGCAACGAATCTCGAAGCTGTCCGGGGTTGACTCGTACATGGTCAGGCAGAACGCCACCGCCGATCTCGTGGGAGCCAGCGTGGTGAAGGTCCCTGGCGGCGATGATTATGATGCGGAGAAAGAACAGCAGTTCGGCAATGCGGCCAACGTCATGGGCACAAACGATTCGTCAAAACTCAATGTGTTCACGTCGCACACGCTCGGCATGGTCGAAGGACGCCATCTAAAGGCATCCGATAAGCATATGTCGATGATCCATGAGGATCTCGCCAAAGCCAATGGTCTTAAAGTCGGCGATACCCTCACACTTAAAGCCAATCCATATGATGCCGACAATGAGTCGCATTCGACGGCGACTGTCAAAACCACCATCGTTGGAATATTCAAAGGAGACAGCGACAGGAAGGTAGCCAGCCGCGCGGAACTCACCTCCAACACTGTGTACACCGATTTGGACACTACAAGTACTCTGTACCAGTACAAGGCCGGCAAGGAAATATACCAGGATGCCACTTTCGTTCTGGACAAGGGTGTCGACGTGGAGAAAACCATGGAAGCGGCGAAGAAGCTTCCAGTGGATTGGAACAATTACCAGATCACGCGCAATGACCAATATACGTCGAGCATGCTGAATGCCGCCCGAGGTGTGCGTTCCATGATGCGCAGCGCTTTGATCGGCGTGACTATTTCAGCCGTGATAATTCTCAGTCTCATGCTCTTGCTGTGGATGAACGACCGACGTCAGGAGATGGGCGTATTGGTGTCCCTCGGCATCGGCAAGCCATCCCTGATCGCCCAATATCTAACCGAGATGATTCTGATCGGCCTGCCGTCCTTGGTCCTCGGATGGTTGTGCGCACAAGGAGTGGCCCAATGGCTGGGCACTTCGGCCCTCCGTTCCGTGAACGCCTCCGCGGCGAAGGAGCTGAGCAGCATGGGACAGGTTGGCGGCGATCTCGAGTCCAATATGTCGGTTCGTACCTTGGATTCGCTCACGGTATCAATCGACACAACCGCCGTGCTGTATGTATCGCTTGGTCTGCTGGCGGTGATGCTGGTATGCGTCGCCATATCGTGCATACCGATGCTGCGCAAGTCGCCGCGAAGCCTGTCGGAGCTGCGATGACGGGCATGAACGTGTGGAATCGTGCCACGCTGGCAATCGTGCGTAAACCGGTACGCAGCGGAATCATCGGACTGCTGATGCTGATGGTTTTCACCAGTCTTGTGGCTCAGGTCGGAGTGTCAACGGCACTTCAGAAAATGTCCGACGATATCGGCAGAAGCATGGGAATAGGTTTTACCGTCGACACAGGCGAGAATCCTGCAAGTCTAAAGGAAGCGAGCCGGTTCTCGCGCATCCCCGGCGTAGGAAAAACCGTTTACGAGCGTAAGACCTTGGCAGGGGTGGATGGAGCGCATCCGGTTGTCCCCGAACATGGTCCTCGGCTGGATTCCGGTCTATCCACGCAGGTCAGCGTGCTGGGCACCACTGACTCCTCGTTGTCCGAAGAGTTCCAAAGCGGTCTGTACCGGTTGGAACAAGGACACCACATTTCAGGTAACGGCCGGAACGTACTGATTCACCGGGATTTCGCACGTGAGAATGGGCTATCGGTGGGATCAACACTCCGGCTCAGTCAGGAAGACCGCGATTCCACCGTTCGCGTGGCCGGAATCTTCTCTGGCAATGTGCAGGCACAGAGCCCTATGCCATCGGACGCATCGGAGAATCTTATCTATGCGGGTGCCCAAGTGGTTTCCGCGCTGACTGGAGAGGAACGGGTCGGCACGATCCGGTGCCTCTCGGATAATCCGCAGGCTCTCTCCACTGCAGTGGCCCAAGCAAAAAAAATCGCTGGAAGCAAGTATGACGTCACCGATGACTCGGCGCGTCTTTCCGGCGTGCTGCAGTCGGTGGAAACGGTGCGCGATCTGGTCCGTATGGTGCTGCTGTCCGTTTGCTTGGCTGATGTGTTGGTACTGGGCATGGCGCTTGTCTTCTGGATTCGCTCACGTATCCATGAGATAGGCACCCTTCTGGCTCTCGGCATCGGCAAGATGCAGATTATCGCCCAGTTCGCAATCGAAACCGGTCTCATGGCTGTAGTCGCCGCCCTGTGCTCGCTGGGCACGGGCTCCCTATTGTCTGGATACGTGTCCTCGCTCCTGCTGCACGATTCGGGAGTCGCGCCTCTTGAATCATTGCAGGTGGAGGCTCTGCCGCCAGAACAGACGCTGCTCATCCTGCTGCTCGGATGCGCGGTCATCGCGATCGCGCTCGCCGTGTCGTGCGCCGCAGTGCTAGCCAAATCCCCGAAATCCATTCTTTCCTCTATGCGTTAGGAGATATTAATCATGACTATCTGTCTGCAATTGGACCATGTCAATTACTCATATGGCGCGGCAAAGATCCGTGCTCTTTCGGACGTGAACGCAGATTTCGAATCCGGAAAGATGTATGCGATAACCGGCCCATCGGGAGCGGGAAAGAGCACTTTGTTGTCCCTGCTGGCCGGTCTGGATGCCCCCTCTGATGGAGTGGTCCGTTTCGAGGGCGAGGATATAGCTACGACGGGTTATTCAAAGCACCGTCGCGAGCACGTGTCCTTGGTGTTCCAGGACCATAATCTGATCGACTATCTCACTCCCGAAGAGAATCTGCGCCTGGTCAATCCCAAGGCCGATATGAAGATCCTCGAGGATTTGGGACTGAGCCGTGAGGAATCGAAGCGCAACATCATGCACCTGTCGGGCGGACAACGTCAGCGAGTGGCGGTCGGCCGCGCCCTAGTGGCGCCCGGCCGCGCGATTCTGGCGGATGAACCGACTGGCAGCCTGGATCCGGAAATGACTGATGAGGTGATTGATCTTTTGCGGCAGGCCGCTCATCAACTCGGTAAATGCGTCATTGTGGTGACGCATTCCAAGCGTGTCGCCGATTCCGCCGATGCCGTTTACACTCTCAGGCACAAGAAGCTAGCCAAAGCATAGTTCGCTCGCACAGACCGCGTCTTCTGTCCGAATAGCGATTCACCATCGATGGCCTCTCGGACTTCCATCGCGGCAGGGGCCCTCTTGACGCGTGGCTGCTGCGCCACGCGATGAACGCGTTGGGCCGCGGCACCGCCGTCGTTGCCTACGTGTCCATGGGCGGGGCGGCATGCTGCGGCTTCTACTCGCTGTCCGCGAACAACGTGGGCTGAGGCGACGTGCACGGCATCGTGGATGGTTCGTTATTACAACGGCAGTTCCCGATAAACCAAATCGTCACGGACTGCAAAGCCCTGCCGTTCCCAGAAATCGTTGCCGGCATCGTTGTCTGCGGGCACTCCGACAGCGACTTTCGGCAGACCGATCGTACGAAGCGTTTCAACCACACGGCCCACCAACATCGAGCCAATGCCCCTACCGCGCGCGTCGGGGTCAACCGCCGTGTGGTAGATGCGCGACCGTCTTCCGTCGTGGCCGGCAAGAATCGCACCAATGATTCTTCCTCCATCGTCCTCGGCTACGAAACAGGTGTCGGGATTGCGTTTGAGAAACGTCTTTATTGCATCCTTGCAATCGTCTATATCCCTCATAGTGAAACCTGTGCATCGCGTCCACAGTCCGTATACCAGCGGATAATCCTCGATTTTCATATGGCGTATGGTCAGTGCTGTCGGTTCGGTCATATTTCTTGCCTTTCTTTTTGAACGCCAACTTCGATTCTCGCATCGTTCCGGTATTTTCTGTGCGGGTATGCCATATTTGCGTTGCGCGGTCGTTCGTGGCGTGCGTGTCGGGGAAGCCGTGGAAGTACCTTGAAGGACAATCCGTCGTTTTTCGGGGATACACCGGATGTGAACACATGGCAACGGCACGGTGAACTATGCTTAACTGGAATTATGCATATGAAGAACAGAAGGATCGCGAGAGCGGCGGCTGTGGTAATCGCAACCGCCATATTGTGCGGCATTGTGCCTATGATTGGCGTCGCATTGCGCAATTCGGCAATCGCAACAATGCGTGAAACCAATATTTTGCAGGCTTTAGCGGCGCTGCCAGAAGGGTTGCGCGACTGCTCCACGGTACTTGCGTACTTGTTTTCAACGGTAGGCTGCATCGTAATCGTCGCCGCGCTCGCCGCTGTCGATTCGCGTATTACCGGCAGTAGGAGCGTCGTCATCCGCGATGTCGTCGTGTCGGCGGCGCCGATACTGTACGTGACCGGCGTCAAATGGCTGGTCGAACGCCCCCGTCCGATCACGTCCGTTGGCAATGGTCTGTTGCCGGGCGATCCAAGTTTTCCGAGTGGTCACACGGCAGCTGCGGTGATCGTATCGGTCATGATGATTCTTACCGTGCGTAATTTCGCGCGCAAATGCTTCCCCGATGGAGAAGATGGCGGGTGTGCGCACGGAAGACGGGTGTTTCTCCGCAGGACGATCATCGGCGCTGTCGCGCTTGTCGTGGCGGTCGCCTGTTCGCGATTGCTGCTCGGCTTGCACTATCCGACCGACGTGATTATTTCCGCCACCATCTGTCCGCTCATTTCCTACGCCGTATGGTGTGTATGGAACGCATACGAAAGCGCGGCGGAGCGGTAAAAACGTATCTGCCATGTGAGTTCCTTTGATTCCGAAATCAGTTTAGAAATATCCGATTGTGCGGGCAAAACGACAGGTTGTGTAATACAGCGGTAGTGGTGTGACGAAAGCTGGTTCAATCAAACTAGCGGCAAAAACCTGCGTGCGGCACGGCACGATGCGGCGCGGTGCGGCAGCGGGAAATCGCAAGAAAAACAGCGCGAGCTAAGCAGGGCAAGCTTGGCAAAGCGGGTTTGCGACGTGCTTAGTGCAAGGGAGAACCAAATGAAACTCGAAGAACTTTCGGTCGTTGAAAAGGCCGCAATGCTTTCCGGCGGATCCGAATGGGATTCGCGGGGCAACGACCGTGCAGACATCCCCAGCTTCGTGATGAGTGACGGCCCTCACGGTGTGCGCCGCCAGCTCGGCGAAGGTGACCATCTCGGCATTGGCGCATCCAAGCCGGCCACCTGCTTCCCGACCGCAGGAACCGTGGCTAATTCTTGGGATCCGGCGCTCGCCGAAGAAATGGGCGAGGCCCTCGGCAACGAAGCGCACGATCTTGACGTGAACGTGCTGCTCGGCCCGGGCTTGAACATCAAGCGCAACCCGCTGTGCGGACGTAACTTCGAGTACTACTCCGAAGATCCGATTGTCGCCGGACGTATGGCAGCAGGCCTGATTCGCGGCATTCAGAGCAACGGCATTTCCGCATGCCCGAAGCATTTCGCAGTCAACAGCCAGGAGCTGCGCCGTCAGGCCAGCAACTCCGTGGTCGACGAACGCACCATGCGCGAACTGTATTTGACCGGTTTCGAAATCGCAGTGCGCGAAGCCAAGCCGCTGACCATCATGACCTCCTACAACGAGATCAACGGCGTCTACGCGCACGAAAACAAGCATTTACTGCAGGAGATTCTGCGCGACGAATGGGGCTTTGACGGCATGGTCGTCTCCGATTGGGGTGGATCCAACTCCGCGGTCGCAGCAGTCAAGGCCGGTGGTTCTCTGGAAATGCCGTCTCCGGGCTTCACTTCCGTACGTGAGCTGGAAGGTGCGGTCAAGGCTGGAACTTTGTCTGAAGCCGACATCAACGCTCGTGCCGCAGAAGTCGCAAAGATCGCCGCAGCGACCAAGCTGGTCGGCGTCGGACGCAACGACCTGCTCAAGGACGAAGTCGCAGCGGCCCATCATGAGGTGGCACGCAAGGTGGCTGAAGGCTCCAGTGTGCTGTTGAAGAACGATAACGCAACTTTGCCGTTCAAGGCTGGTACTCGCGTGGCCGTGGTTGGCGATATGGCGGCAACCGCACGTTACCAGGGATCCGGCTCCTCCAAGGTGAACGCCACCAAGGAAGAGAACATTCTTGAGGAAGTCAAGAACGCTGAAGGTCTGGTGCTTGCCGGTTACGAGCAGGGCTACGACCGTCAAGGCAAGGCTGATCGCGTGCTTGTGGAAAACGCCGTCGCACTGGCCGGTAAGGATGATGTGGATGTGGTGCTTGCGGTCGTCGGTCTTGATGAGCGTAGCGAATCCGAAGGTCTTGACCGTTCCAGCATGGCGATTCCGCAGGTGCAGAACGATCTGGTTGAGGCGCTGAAGGGTATTGACAAGCCGATCGTGATCGTGCTTGTCGCCGGTTCTCCGGTGGAACTGCCGTGGATCGATGATGTTGCCGCAGTGCTTTACGTGGGTCTGTCCGGTCAGGCCGGTGCTTCCGCAACCGTACGTGCGCTGACCGGCGAAGTCAATCCGTCCGGCCATTTGGCTGAAACCTGGCCGGTGCGTTACGAGGATTGCCCGAGCTCCGGTTGGTATCCGGCAATCGGCCGCGATGCGATCTACCGCGAAGGCCCGTTCGTTGGCTACCGTTATTACGAAACCGCTGGTGTGCCGGTGCGCTTCCCGTTCGGCTATGGCCTGAGCTATTCCAAGTTCACCTACAGCGCCGCAACTGCCGGTGAGAAGGGCGTTGACGTGATGGTCTGCAACGATTCTGACGTTGCCGGTTCGACCGTCGTGCAGCTGTATGTGCGCGGTCCGCAGGGTGGCGTACTGCGCCCCGATCGCGAACTCAAGGGCTTCGCCAAGGTCTCGCTTGCTGCTCATGAAAGCAAGAGCGTGCACATTGATTTCGATCGTTACACCTTCCGTCACTTCGACGTTGCCTGCAACGAATGGAAGACGGAATCCGGCGAGTGGACGCTGATGGTGGGCGACAACGCTGAGCATCTGCCGCTTTCGATTCCACTCACTGTTACCGGTGATATCGAGCCCGCTGCCGCAGATGTTGCGCTCGGACATTACCTCAGCGGTCACGTCAAGGAAGTGACCGATGCTGAAATGGCCGTTCTGTTCGGCCATGAGGTTGCGGCTCCGGGCAAGCCGGTGACGTTCGATGTGAACGATCCGATTATGTCTTGGGTGGATTCAAAGGGCTTCGTGGCGCGTACCGTCGCCAAGACGCTCACCAAGCAGGAAGCCAAGATCCGCCAGAAGACTGGTGCTCCGGACCTTAATACCCTGTTCATCCTGAACATGCCTCCGCGAGCCATGAGCAAGATGACCCAAGGCATGGTCGATTCCGCGATGGTCGACGCCATCGTCAAAATCGCCAACGGCCACACTTTCCGCGGATTGGGCGGCATTATCGCCGGCTTCTTCCGCAACCAATCCGCAAACAAGCGCACTGCAAGGGGGCTGAACAATGACTGATAACAATGCAACGCAGCCGGCCAGGAAGGTCGGTCCAATCCGCCAGTGGATCAAGGATCATCCGAACATCTGGGAATTCATCCTGTTCAACCTGCTGTCGAACATCTCCACCATCACCCGTTTTGTGGTGACGTGGATCGGCACTGCCATCTTCATCAGCGGCATGGGCCTGACTCAGCCGTTCCACTTACTGATCTTCAACTACGAC
Source organism: Bifidobacterium catenulatum PV20-2 (assembly GCF_000800455.1). NCBI lineage: Bacteria > Bacillati > Actinomycetota > Actinomycetes > Bifidobacteriales > Bifidobacteriaceae > Bifidobacterium > Bifidobacterium catenulatum. Next base: position 2,307,413 of record NZ_CP007456.1, on the reverse strand, counting down.
ACCCAGGGAAACGGTCTGGGCGGCTTCCTCACCTTCCTGCTTGCCGAGGTGCTCGCCCAGGTGGTGAATTTCTTCGTGCAGATGAAGTGGGTGTTCAAGTCTGACTCCAGCTTCAAGGACGCCGCTTGGAAGTATGTGATTCTCGCCGTGATCATCGTGGTTGTGAACCTCGTGCTGCCGGGCTATGTGACCGGTCTGTGCCAGGGTTGGGGCATGGGCGCTGGCATCGCCGGCACCATCGCTTCCGTGGTCAACACCCTGCTCGCCGTGATCGTGAGCTACCCGTTGCTCAAGTTCTGGGTTATGCCGAAGAGCAAGGACTCCAAGGAGGCCACCAAGTAACCCTTCATAGCTGACTTCCCTTTCTTCCTCTCCTCAACCCGCCCGGTCTTCCTCCTTTTCCCGGGCGGGTTTTCTTATGACTTTTGCTGCTTTCTCGTGATTTCTCAATATCGCAATGCAATCGTCAGCAGTGCTGTCGGCGTAAAATCGAAAGTCAAAACAGCGTAAAATCGAAAATACAATTGGCGTAAAATCGAAAGTGCGGAATGATGAGTGGGGGCTGCGGACGTTTTCTTGGAGATGATCACGCAGCCATTCCTTGGCTCTGACGGTATTGTACCGGACTCATCCAACCGAGTGATTGCTTGATGCGCTCGTGGTTGTACCAGCGGATGTAATCGCCGATCAGGACGAGCACCTCGTCACGGGTACGTTCCTCCCAATGCTCGGGATAGACGGATTCCGTCTTCATCCTGCCGAAGAACCCCTCCGCGGCGGCGTTGTCCGGCGAACAGCCCTTCGCGCTCATCGAGCGCGTCAGGCCGTACCGTTCCATGAGGTCCAGCCATCCGGGCCACCGGTAATGGCAGCCGCGGTCGGAATGCACCAAGGGCTTCGCCCCCTCCGGCAGCGTTTCCGCGGCCTTGACGAGCATCCTGTTGGCGAGCTCCGCGTTGGGGCTGAAACCGGCGGTGTACGCGACGATCCTGCCGTCGTGGCAGTCGATCATCGGCGAGAGGTACACCTTCCCGTCCCGGGCCTTGATCTCGGTGATGTCCGTGAGCCACTTCTCGTTCGGGGACTTGGCGGTGAAGTCGCGGTTGACGAGGTTGTCGGGAGCCGGCGTGGTCTCGCCCTCGTAGGAGCTGTACCTGCGCCTTTTGGGGACATGCGCCGTCAGACCGTCTTCCTTCATGATCCTGCGGATCACCTTCTCCGAGACGCGGGTCCTGAGCGCGGCCTTGACGCGGCGGTACCCGTACCTGCCCTTGGAGGCGGCGAACGCCTCGGCCACTCGGACGCGCAGACCGGCGTATTTGTCAGCCCCGAGCCTGGCGTGGTGGCAGTAGGTGGCTGCTCGGTGCAATGCCGAGCAAGCATGCCATCGAGTTGAGTGAATACGTCGGGCGCAGCCTGTCGATCAGCAGCGTCTTCTCCAGGTTCGACAGGCGCCGCAGGTCGGCGCCTGGGTCTTTTTTTATGACCTCCACCACCTCCCGCATCAACGCGTTCTCCAGCTCCAACTCCTCGACCCTGCGACGCAACGCCTCCGCGTCATCGCAGACGGCTCCGGCGTTCCGGCTTCGTCGCGGCGCTGGCTTGTTGGCCTGGCCGGCGTTCCTGTTCCTGGGTCGCAGCGCGGCCATGCCGCCCTCACGGTACGCCTTGACCCAGTTGTGGACCGCTCCGATGCTCACGCCGAGCTGTCGGGCGGCCTGCTTCTGCTGCATGCCGCCCAGCACCAGTTCGATCGCCTTGGTCCTTGTCTCCAGTGGGATGATGGGTTTGGCCATATGGCCGGCATACCGGGAATCCTTCGCCAGCCAGCGTTCCAGGCACTGCCTGGTCGGGTATCCCAGATGCCTCACCACCTGGGCCGTTGTCATCGGCGTGGTGAAGTACAGCTCCACCGCGCGCTGTCGTTCCTCGGGACTGAACATACGAAAATCCTTTCGTTCGGTCTCCAAGAAAACGTCCGCAGCCCCGTGGTTTAAAAATGGCGGAATATCATCTCGCATTGCGAGACTTCATATGCGTCCGATGAGCTTGGCTGAATCCAGTGAATCAACAGGAAGCGTAAGCCTCGGCAAACTTTTTGAAGGCGAATTTGCACCTTCCAGAAACAAGACGGGCATTATGGATGTGGCTCGGTGGTGCTGCCGATCGCCACGCTTGGGGCGTAACAAATGGACGTTGCGGCAGGTGGGACAATTGGGGGTGGATTGAACGAAGGAGACGGTGTGCAAGGAGTGCGGCAGATGCGGGAATCGCAGGAATCGCAAAAAACACGAGAATCGCAGGAGTCGCAGAATTCTCACGGAACGCAGCCAAAGATTGGCAGAATCCCGGCGTTGATTGCGGCGGTGGTGATTGTGGGAGTGGCCATTGGTGCGGCCGCTGGTCTGCTGACGTTGATGCTGTACGGCGTCGAGCATCTTGCGCTCGGCTATGTTGAGAATTCGCAGGAATCCGGCCCGTTCAACGTTCCTGTGATTCGTCGACTGATTTCCGTGACCGCGGGTGCGGCCATTGCGGCCGTGATTTGGTGGCTGTTGCGTACGCGCAGCACGAGAGTGCCGTCCGTTAAAAAGGCGGTAAATGGCGATATTATGCCGATTTGGCAGACCGTCGTGCATGTGCTGCTGCAGATTTTCATTGTCGGTACGGGCATGTCGATTGGTCGAGAAGTGGCGCCGCGCGAGTTGGGTGCGATGTTCGGTCAACGGTTCGCGCGTTGGGTGCATCTTGATGCGAAAGACACTCGCATGCTGGTGGCGATCACGGCTGCGGCTGGCCTTGCGGGCGTGTATAACGCGCCGCTTGCGGGCACGTTTTTCGCGGTCGAGATTCTGCTCGCCGACATAACCCTCGAAACGGTGACGCTCGCATTCGCCTGTTCCGCGCTGGCTTCGTGGGTGGCGTCGCTGGTCAAGGGCACGCACACGTTCTATTTGATCGGTGAAACCGACGGTTTGTTTACCCCCGATTACATGGCGTTCGCACTGGTTGCCGGCATGATTCTCGGCGTTGCCGGCGCGCTGTTCCGTCGCGGCTCGCAGTGGGCTGAGAAATCCAAGCCGTCGGGCGTTGGCATTCTGTGGATGCTGCCGATCGTTGGCTTGCTGACCGGTGTGGTGGCGATTTGGGTGCCGCAGGTTATGGGCAATGGTCGCGCCACCGCGCAGTTGAGTTTCTCATCCGACGTTGATTTGGCTGTGCTGCCGATTTTGTTGGTTTCATTCCTTGCGAAGGCGATTGTCACACTGTTGACGATCCGTTCCGGCGCTTCCGGCGGTGTGTTGCAACCGGGTATTGCGCTCGGTGCTTCGGGGGGTGCGTTGCTCGGCATTCTGTGGATGCAGGTATTCCACACGAATTCGATTGGCATGTATGCTCTGCTGGGTGCGTGCGCGCTGCTCGCCGCCTCTCAGCAGGCGCCGTTGATGGCGATCTGCCTGGTGATGGAGTTGGCTGACACTCCGATTAACCTGTTCGTGCCAATCGGACTCGCGGTGGCCGTCAGCGCGTTCACCTCCTCCCGTCTGGCCAAACCGCTTGCCGCTTGGCATCTGCCGTGGGTGAAGGCTGTAGATCGTTAGCCTTCGCAGTGCCGGCTCGCAATCCTCACATGGACACCATCCTCACATGGCCATAAGGCCGGTTTTTCGCGGAATGAGAGCGGTCAGCACGAACCAGTGGTCCTCGGTGCGGATCGTCACTTCGCCGCCATACTGTTGCGCGATATGACGAATTGACTTTACGCCGAATCCGTGCCGGTGCTGATCGTCGCGCTTGGTGGTGCGCAAATTGCCTTCCGCATCTTTCTTCAGTCGGGAATCGTAATAATTTTCAACACGGATGACGATAAAGTGATTTTGCTCGTATAACGCAAGTTTGATTAGTCGTTGTTCACGTTTCGGCAGTTTCGACGTCGCTTCGATCGCATTGTCGAGCGCGTTGCCGAACAGCGACGCGATATCCATCGACGACATGCCGCTTAACAGCGATCCGTCCGCGACCGCGGTGAACGTGATTCCGCGATCGGCGCACGTGCGCTCTTTCGTAGTCAGAATAACGTCAAGCACGGGATTTCCCGTATGTTGCTGCGCGCTGTAGCGCTGCACGGATTTCTCCAATTGCTCGAAGCCGGCTGCGGCATGCTTTGGATCGACTTCGGCACGCAATGCGGTGATTTGATGCTTCAGATCGTGCGCAAGGCGGCCTAACGATTCGATGTTTTCCTTCGATTGCAGATATTCCTGATGCTGGCTTTCCAGTTGCGCGTTGATCGACGCGAGTTCCGTATTCGCTTCGATGCGGCGCACCTGCTCCTGCTGTGCATACAGAATCGCGAAACCGCAGAAATCAACCAGCGTGCGAATGTAGAAGATCTCCTGGCCGACCGAACCGGAAAACGGTGTGTTCGTCGATACGAAACTCAAATTGCTCATGGCGAATGTGACGATCATGATGGCCATCGTCGCAATCGCGGCGGAAGCGGTCGGCAAAGTCGGCGCGGTCTGGCTGAAATTGCCGCGTTCAACCAGCCAAGCCAAACTGAAGCACAATGCATACGTAACGACCAGCAGCGCGATCGCACGCCAATCGTAATCGGTGAAACCATCGCGCATGCCAATGAACGTAACGATCTGCCAATGTAGTGACGCTACTAATTCCGCCAACACGAACGCGCGCGCCGTAATGTACAGGCCCTCGCGCTTGCCGGTGCCCGCGCCAAGCAGAATCGTCGCATACATGCAGGCGAAGGCGAGCAGCATGCCGATAATCCAAAACCAGATCGGCATACTGCCGTCAAAATACTGCACTGCAGTCAGCAGCAGCAGCCCGGCCGCGCTGACGATGATCGACCGCTGGAGTGGAACGCGCCGATACAGCACCGCGATATACACCATACAGGCGGCCCATTCGCAGATCGCCGTATATGAACGGGGAATGTCGGGCAGGGCATTGGTGATCGGCGTCATCGACGGCACCGAAAGCACGGTTACCACAGCGGAAGACACGAAAGGTGCGTTTGCCAATCCGGCCAGCATATTCGGCAATACTGTGCCGATCACCTGCCACCTCCCATATAGTCAGTCAGTGCGGCCATGAACGCCTTCTTGCGTGGGCGGCTCACGCGCAGCTGCTCACCATTCGACATCACGCAATCCTGGTCGGCAACGCCCGTCACATGCTTGAGGTTCACCAGATAGCAGGAATTCGAGCGGAAGAAATGATGGTCGGCAAGCTTGGCTTCCATGTCTTTGAGCGTTCCGTTGATCGACAGTTTGCCTTCCAGCGTGTGGATGACGATGGTGTGCCGAATCGATTCAAGATACAGAATGTCGGCAAGATTCAGACGCATCTGCCCGTTGCCGGTTTCGATGAGCATGGAATCGTCGCCATTGCGTCGCACCATGTCGATCGATTTCTTGAGCTCCTGCGAAAACGCGAACCACGGTAGAGGTTTAAGCAAGTACGACAACGCACGCACCTCATACCCGCTGATTGCATACTGCGGGGCAGCGGTGATGAACACGATCACGACTTTGTCATCGCGCTCGCGGATGCGTCTCGCGGCGGCCATGCCGTCCATTTCGCTCATCTCGATGTCGAGCAGTAAAATATCGTAAACGGGGGTATATTTTTCTACGATTCGCGCACCGTCGTCGAATACGGAAACGGTAAATTGCTCGCCATTTTCCTGTTGATATCGATTGAGATAGTCGAGCACCAGCTGGCAGCTTGCGGGATCGTCCTCGACCACGCCGATTCTAATATTGCGCATTGCAACCTCCCTGTTCCGTCTTTCGCTCCGCACCATTGTCTTGCATGATGACGATAAATTCGTGTATCTACTATGCCGTTAGCCCCCTTTTGTCAGCGTAGGTAAACAGTGCGACTCGCGACACGCGTTGACAGTTTTAGTGTTGTATGTATCATGGAACGTGGCTCAACGAAGAGAACCTTCGCCAAACCAAAGAAATAAATTAACGCTTTAAATTGTGGCTTTGTCGAAGTTGTAAGCCGCAAGGCGAGGCACCGGAAGAAATCCCTTTACAACGGATCGTGAGGCACGTACCTGCCTCTGAAAGGATGACAAATCATGGCAGAAGTCGTATTCGACCATGTTACTCGTATCTACCCGGGCAACGATAAGCCGTCGGTGGATGATTTGAATATGGACATCAAGGACGGCGAGTTCCTGGTGCTGGTTGGCCCGTCTGGCTGCGGCAAGTCCACTACTCTGCGTATGCTCGCTGGCCTTGAAGAGGTCAACAAGGGCCGCATCCTCATCGGTGGCAAGGACGTCACCACGATGCAACCGAAGGACCGCGACATCGCAATGGTGTTCCAGAACTACGCTCTGTACCCGCACATGACCGTGGCTGACAACATGGGCTTCGCTCTGAAGATCGCCGGCACCCCGAAGGAAGAGATTCGCAAGCGCGTCGAGAAGGCCGCTGAGATCCTCGACCTGACCGAGTACCTTGATCGTAAGCCGAAGGCTCTGTCCGGTGGCCAGCGTCAGCGTGTGGCTATGGGTCGTGCAATCGTCCGTGAGCCGAAGGTCTTCCTCATGGATGAGCCTCTGTCCAACCTCGATGCCAAGCTCCGCGTGCAGACCCGTACCCAGATCGCTGCTCTGCAGCGCCAGCTGGGCGTTACCACCCTGTACGTGACCCACGATCAGACCGAAGCTCTGACCATGGGCGACCGCATCGCCGTCATCAAGCTCGGCGTCCTGCAGCAGGTCGGCGCCCCGACCGAGCTGTACGATCGTCCGGCCAACGTCTTCGTCGCTGGCTTCATCGGCTCCCCGTCGATGAACATCAACACCCACCCGGTGGTCAACGGCAAGGCAAAGATCGGCGAAGACACCGTGGATCTGCCGGCTGAGGCTGTCAACAAGCTCACCGCTGAAGACAACAGCCAGATCGTTGTCGGCTTCCGTCCGGAAGACGCTTCCTTGGCTGCCCCGGATGACGCCAATGCCTTCTCCCTCAAGGTCATGAACGTTGAGGATCTGGGCTCCGATGGTTATATCTACGGCAACATCATCACCGATGGCTCCGCTGCTGAGGCATCCACCATGATGTCCGACCAGAACAAGCTCACCACGATCCGCGTGAACCCGCGTGCTCTCCCGAAGGTCGGCGATACCGTCAAGATCAAGATCGACCCGTCCAAGATGCACCTGTTCGCTCCGTCGACCGAGCTGCGTCTGAACTGAGCTGATACCGAGTAACCAACCGTTGGCTGTTTCTTCAGGGGAATATCCTTTGCGGAAATCGGCTGGCGGGTGGCTGAATATAAACTTGGCGGAAGCGCGAACTTCCGTCAACCATTAAACGAGACGTACTCTTCCTCTCTTACCGTCTCGTTGGAGAAGCCCCGCGTTGGTGCGGGGCTTCTTTTGTTGTATCTGTAATAGTGAGATTTGTTTTCCTGTAGTGAGATTTCGTTATTGAGATTGCAATGGTGAGATCTCAAATGAAATGTGATATTGAAATTTCAATGATGATCATCGCATATCGATGAATGAAATATCGGCAGGTGAAACGGATTCGTCCATACTTGCTTCTTCGGGTAGGTCAACAGGTAAATTGTTGATTTATGGAATCTCTTGAATTGCCACAGATGGATCCCCGTGTGCTGAAAGCAACTTCCGTGAAGGCTGAAGATCCGGCCGCCTCATCTCCGGAGCCGCAGGCGCTGAAAATCACCGCCGCAAGCTCGAATCCGAAGATGTTCACCCTGCCGTGGGAAAAGCCGCTGGCTACTTGGCCGGAAGACCTGCTGGCCAATCTTCCGCGTGGTATTTCCAGGCACGTGGTGCGTTTCGTGCACGTGGGCGACGAAGTGTACGCCATGAAGGAAATCACGCGCAATGTGGCGGAACGAGAATACGAGCTGCTGCGTCGCCTGCAGAAGCTGGAACTGCCGACCGTGCAGCCGATCGCCGTGGTCACGGGCCGTCATAGCCGTGAAGGTGAGCCGCTGGAAGCGATTCTTGTTACCAAGCATTTGAAGTTCTCACTGCCGTATCGTGCGCTGTTCGCGCGTAATCTGCGCCCTGATACTGCGGAACGACTGATCGACGCACTGGCTGTGCTGATGGTGCGCTTGCATTTGGCCGGCTTCTATTGGGGCGATGTGTCGCTGTCGAACGTGTTGTTCCTGCGTGATGCCTATGCGTTCTCCGCATTTTTGGTTGATGCGGAAACCGGTGATCTGCAGATTAATTTGACGGAAGGCCAGCGCGAATACGATGTTGATTTGGCTCGTACGAACATTATTGGCGAATTGATGGATCTTTCGTCCGGTTCGCTGCTGCCGAGCGGTGTTGATGAGATTGAGATCGGCAACCGTTTGGTGGATCGTTATCATTCGCTATGGAGCGCGCTGACTGATACCGACAAGTTCGGTCCGGATGAGATGTGGAAGATTGAGAAGCGCGTTAACAAGCTGAATGAGCTTGGTTTTGATGTGGATGAGCTGGAAATGAAGACCGCCGAAGATGGCAAGCGCGTGCTGGTGCGTCCGCGTGTGGTCGATGCCGGTTATGCGAATCGTAAGCTGCTGCGTTTGACTGGTCTTGATGTGCAGGAGAATCAGGCTCGTCGACTTCTCAACGATTTGGATGCCTACCGTGCTTCCACATGGCGTGATGGTGAGGATCTTGAGATTGTTGCCACCGATTGGATGCGTGAAGTGTTCGAGCCGACCGTGCGCATGATTCCGCGCGAATACCGTTCGCAGATCGAACCGGCACAGTTCTTCCATGAGGTGCTTGACCACCGTTGGTTCCTGGCCGAGAGTGCTGGTCATGATGTGCCGATGGCTGAGGCTGTGCAAAGCTATGTGGACAAGGTGCTTCCGCAGTACAAGCTCACCACGAAGGATGTGGCCGCCCTGAACGCCGAAGCCGATTCCGGTGTGATTGACGACGAATACACCTATGACGATCCTGACGACGGCTACAACCCCGACGACGATCCCGACGCAGCTGTATGGGCACATTGATAGAAAAAGCTCCAGTGGAGCTTTTCCAATGTGCCCTGAGACGAGGCGATAGCCGAGTCGAAGGCAGTATTGAGCCTGCGGCGTAGCCGCAGTCAAAAATTGCAGGGCCGAGCCGTTAAGCGGAGGACTATTAAATCCTCCGCTTTTTGCTACCCCTCTCGACCCTCACTTTCAAAACTCAAAAAATATTTGACTTTTGAAAGTGAGGGAGGAAGAAATCTCGGGCACTGACAATCGCAATACCGTCAATATCGGTGCCGTACGAACCTTTTCTTACGACTATCATCTTAGGAAATTCTTCCTGTAGTGACTTGAGCGGTGCGACTTCGCGCTCGCGTGTGGTCGAACTTTCCATCTCATCAGTGACCTGAATGTACAGTCGTTTATCGTCTTTCACTGCAATGAAATCGATTTCTTTGCCATAGAGTGCGCCGACATGCACTGTGTATCCTCTGTACAGAAGTTGCAGATACACGGCATTTTCAAAAACGTGGCCAATGTCGGTCATGCGATAGCCGCCGAGGTAGGATCGGAGTCCTAAATCCACGATGTACTCTTTTGGATTGGTGCGTAACATGGATTTGCCGTGCAGATCGTAACGCGTAGCGCGGTAGAACAAGTATGCTTCGTTCAAGGCGGATATGTAGGATCCGGTGGTGACGTGTGATGTTTTCGATCCTGCTGAGGTGAGTGTGTCTGCGATTTTCTTCGCGGAGATCGGATTGCCTATGCTGTCGGCAAGATAGTTGGCGACATTACGTAATAATTCGGGATTTGATACGCGACTTTGGTCTCTGTTACGCTCGCGGTTCACGATATCTCGTGTGGCAACGGCGTCATACAAGCTTGACATATAAGTCGAGTGCATGCGTTGCGTGGTATTCAATGAGGCTATGGCGGGCATACCACCATAGATGAGATATCGTTCGAATAAATCGTCGAAGAGGACTGGCTGTCCGTCGGCATCCAACGCGACTGTTTTGCCGGGGGCGAATGAAATCGAGCAGAAGTCCAAATATTCTTCGAATGCGAGCGGCATCATTTTCACTTCCACGTACCGTCCGGAAAGATAGGTGGATAGTTCGCTTGAAAGCAGGTATGCGTTTGATCCGGTGAGGTAGATGTCGCAGTCCAAGTCGACTCGCAGTGCGTTCACGGCATTTTGCCAACCGGTGATGCGTTGCGGCTCGTCAAGGAAGATGTAGGTGCGGCCTGCTGTGCTGGCGCGGTCATGGAAATATGAGTAAAGTTCTTCGACGGTGTTGACCGGGCAGGCCATGCTTTCGAGGTTGAGCTCGACGAAGGCGCGGCCGGGTACTTGTTCTGCTTCGATGGTTCTGCGGATGAGTCTGAGCAGACTTGATTTGCCGCAACGTCGGACACCGGTTATTACTTTGATTAAATCCGTGTCTCGGAAAAGGAGCGCTTCGTTAAGATACCGCGTTCTAGACTTCAATGTATCCATAGTTGCAGAACCGTTCACTTTCAAAACTCAAAAAATATTTGACTTCTGAAAGTGTATCATCCGTAGCTATATGAGTATTAATTAACAATGCACTTTCGTTGAAAAATAGCGCTTTTTATGTAATGATTGTTTATATACAGGGGTTTATGTGAAAGAGTCTCACTTTCAAAACTCAAAAAATATTTGACTTTTGAAAGTGAGACATGTACTGCGAGAGAGCGATGGTGGGAGAGTAGATCTGCAGAAGCGCAGGATCAATCCAAGTACAGACTTGCATAACAAATGAGCGGATAATCCGTATGGACTATCCGCTCATAATCATTTCAGACGTGCTGCTTTGCCGTGTTTGCTTCCGCAGTTTCGCTGTGCTTGCTGTTGCTTTGCGCGTTATTACTTCGCGTTGGCGGCGGCACCGGCCTCACGACGGGCTCGTGCGACGGAATACAGCGTGATGCCGGCCGCGACGGAAGCGTTCAGTGATTCAACCATGTTCGACATTGGGATGCCGGCGATGGAATCGCATGCCTCGCGTACGAGACGGCTCAGGCCGTTGCCTTCGGAACCGAGCACTACGACCAGCGGATCGGTTTCGAAACCGGTTTCGCCAACGAGGGCGTCGCCGCCACCGTCGAGACCAACGCTGTAGTAGCCGCGTTCCTTCAGGCTTTCAATGGCTTTGGTGAGGTTCACCACGCGGGCGACCGGCATGTGTGCGGCAGCTCCTGCGGACACCTTCCAAGCGGCTGCGGTGACCGAAGCGGAACGACGTTCCGGCAGAATCACGCCGTTCGCGCCGAATGCGGCCGCGGAACGGATGACCGCGCCCAGGTTCTGCGGATCGGTAACGCCGTCAAGCGCGATGAATAGCGGACGTGCCGCAATGCGTGCGCTTGTGGAGTTGGCCGCTTCCATGGCGCGGGACTTCTTGTCAGCGCGTTCCACCAGCTCGGCGAGCGAGGAATACTGGAACGGCTGCGCCTTCATCACCACGCCTTGATGGTTGGAGGAGCGTGCGATACGATCCATTTCCAAACGGTCGGCTTCCATGAGGTTCAGTCCATGAATGCCGGCGAGACGAATGATTTCGCGCGTGCGGTCATCATGTTCGATGCGCGCGGCCACATACAGCGTGCTTGCGGGCACACCGCAACGCAGCGCCTCGAGCACGGCATTGCGGCCGATGACGAGATCATCGGATTCCGAGCTGAACTTTGCCACGCGACGGCGTGCTGCCAGCCGCGGATCCGCCATCTTACGGCGATTAGTGGCCTGCTTTTCCTTGTAAGCCTTGTGATACACGCGGTCTTCGGCCTTGGGAGTCGGTCCCTTGCCTCTCAGCGAGTTACGATGCTTTCCACCCGACCCCTTGGTCGGTCCTTTTTTCATTGCCATAGTTGTCCATTCTCCCAGCACCCCGGGAAAATCGGCTGCTTCGCTCCTAGCCGATATGATGGATGGAATGGAGAAAAGAAGAGAGATTTTTGGTTTGCCCGTCATGTTCTGGGGTTTGTGGGTCACGTTGCTCATCCTGTGGATGGGCCGTTTCGTCACATCGTTCCTTTCCATGTATCTTGTTTCCGACATGCATGTGAGCGCGGGCGTGGCCGGCACCATCGTTTCCATGTACGGTTTCGGTGGCATTTTCGGCTGCCTGTACGGTGGCGCGTTGTCTGACCGATTCGGGCGGCCCGCGATGATTGTCATCGGCAACTTGGGTTCCGCCGCGATGCTGGTTTTGCTGGCTTTTATCGGCGATCCTTGGATTATGGCGATTGCGTTGCTGATATACGGTGTGATTTCCTCCATGCCGACGCCCGCGGTCGCGGCGTACGTTTCCGACGTTGTTCCGTTCCGCAAGCAGAAGCGCGCGTATTCGTTGCAGACGTGGGCTGCGAATTTTGGTTTTGCGATCGGGCCGATCATCGCCAACCAGCTTGTCAAGATTTCCTATTCGCTGATGTTCTATGTGGAAGCGGCGGTGCTGGTGTTCGCCACGTTGCTGATGATGGTGTTCTTCAAGGAAGCCGGATTGGGTGTGCGCGTTGCCGGACGGTTTGTGAAACGTGTCGTGAAACAACCTGTGGAACAACCGTCAGAACCATCCGTGAAACAACCTGTGGAACGTTCTGAAACTTCGCAAACTACCCAATCGCAACAATTCTCCATCTGGCGTAGCTATCGTCGCGCGTGCGCCGACAAAGCACTTATGTCGATGGTGGTGCTGATGTTCCTGTACACGCTGGCGTATTTCCAGATCGTCAGCGGCCTGCCGATCTCCATGACGCAGATTGGGCTCGGCACAGACGAATATTCCAGCCTGCTGACCATCAACGGTGGCATTCTGTGCTTGCTGCAGATTCCCGCGATCGCGTTGTTTCAGCGGATGAGCAATACCCGTGTGCTGGTGCTTGGCATGTCCATCACGGCGGTTGGTTACGCGTTCCAAATCTGCGCCGATTCGTGGGTGACATTTGCGATTGCAACCGTGTTGTGGACGCTCGGCGAGCTTGGCACGTTCCCGATTGCCGCCACGACGGTGGCGAACATCGCGCCGAAGGATGTGCGCGGCACGTATCAGGGCCTGTACAACCTGGTGTGGTCGCTGTCTAATGCGTTCTCGCCTCTTGTCGGAGGTTGGATTCTGAACGCGTTCGGCAGCCACATGCTGTGGACCTGTTGCACGGTGATGTTCGTGATTGTGGCGATTGGTTTCTATGTGACGCGCGGTCCCCGCGAACGTGCCGCAGCCCGTAATCTCGCTGTTGAGGAGGGGTAGCCGGCGTACGTGAAAAGCGGGAGGCCGCGATTCCGTTTGAAACCGCGGCCTCCCGCTATGTGATTTAAGGATTGGAAAGAAGAGGGGCGAGGTGCTGTGGCGCCTGCGCCTTGTCTCCCGTCTAGGAAACGGTCTTACTTGTTGAGGACCTTCTTGAAGAGGTCAGCGGAAGCCTTGGCGAGAGCGAACTGGCCGAAACCCGGATCGATGGAGGCGAGGTTGGCGTTGATGATCTGATCGAAAGTGTTGTTCTTCATGATGTTTCCTTTCACTTGGCTTGGCGGCACGTCTTTTCTTCTTGTCATTCCTCTGGCCGCTGCCGTAAGTCTGTATTGTGTTTGTCTTTTTTCTTCGTTCTTCTGTTGTGCCTTCATTCTAAGCCAAGCAAACCATTAATGTCATGCGACGATCGTCACTTCTTTTGTAAAATCATCGGCTAATCTTGAAGAAAAAGTAATAACCTGTGAAAGCAAACGACAGCAGACGCGAAGAAGAAAGGAAAGGGCACCGAGCTGTTGCTTGGTGCCCTTGGGAAAACAGAGATAATCAGACTTTACGGCCTGCGCCGCGAAAAATTACTTGCGATTGGGCTTGCCGAACGTGAATGCGCGCACGATCGCGACGATGCCGATTACCACAAGCGCGCATCCGCCGAACAGAATCAGCCAGGTCGTGGAGCTGATGGGGGAGAACAGCACGATGAAGCCGGCGACAATCGACAGCAGCGCGTAAATCACAGCCCATGCGGAGCTTGGCATGCGCCACGATTCCACGAGCGCCATCACGCCTTCCAACATCCAGCCAAGGCCGACCACCATGGTGACGAGCACGGCAAGCGTGGCTCCGGAAAGCGCCGCGTTCTTCAACATGACCACACCGCCGACAGACAGCATCAGGCCGATCAGAATGTCAAGCACGCGCCATCCGCCCGGAAGCCCGAGTTCCACGATTGCGGTCACAATGCGGACCACGCCTGAAACCACGAAGTATGCGCCGAGTGCGATCGCGGCAACTTTCAGCGTGGCTCCCGGCCAGATCAGCAGTGCCAGTCCGAGGATGATGGCGGCGATGCCGAGTATTGCGTAGGTGCCGCGGATCGCGTTCTTCGCCTTCTTCGGCAGCCATTCTTCCGCAAGTTTGAACGGGCTGATCGGCTGCCAATTGCCGGTTCCTGGCTGGCGGTTCTGCTGTCCGTATTGCTGTCCGTACGGTTGACCGGTGCTGTAGCTCGCGTAGAAGAAGCCATTCTGGTTCGGGTTTTGGTTGGCGTATGGACCGCCGAAGTAGCGTGGGGTCTGCGGTTCGTTCTGATATGGATTGCCTGAATTGCCCGAATTGTTGGGATTGCCGCTCTGCTGCTGGCCTTGCGATTGCTGATTTGGCGCGTATGCTCCATATTCCGGCTGGCCTTGCGGCTGCTGTCCGTTGCTGCCGTTCTGATTCGGATTGTTTGTGTTTGGATCGTTCGCATACGGGTTGTTCATTGCGTCGCTCATGACGGCCCCTTTCCTTGAAGAGCTTGCTTCGTGACGTTCGGACGAGCATGAATGTGTTCGCCTGCGCTCAAACGTTTCGGAAGCCCTACCCCTTATTCTAGGCAATCTGTCTAATTTAAGCCATCAACAAAATCCCCCTCATCGTCCATTTTGCAGGGGTGTACCTCACGATTTCATTTTCATCAAGAAAAAATGAATCGTGAAGTTAAATTTGTCGAATCATGCGACGAAAATATCAAATTGTGCGACGATTTGTCGGAATCATGCGACATTCAGCCCAATCGTGCGGCAACTAGGGTGTGTTTACACTAGTTGGTTTTTGGCTGTGTTTTTCAGGTAGATGGCGATGCGGATGAGCTGGAGGTTGGTGAGGAAGGTCTCGTCGAGCCTGTCGTAGCGGGTGGCGGCCTTGCGGTAGTGCTTCATGCGGTTGAAGACGCGTTCGACCATGTTCCGCCCCTTGTACGTCTCCCTGGCGCAATCCCATGGGGCCGTACGGTTCCTCTTGGGCGGCACGACCGGCGTCAGGCCGAACGACTCGGCCAGCAGCCGGGTGGAATCCCCCTCGTACGCGCGGTCCATGAGCAGGTGCGTGCCCATGAACGCGCCGAGCGCGGCCATCGAGCGGCGCCCGTGGGCCGCGTCGTGCTCGTTGCCCGGGCTCAGATGGATCTCGACGACCGTGCTCTCGCTGTCGGATGCCACGTGAACTTTGGTGTTCCGCCCTCCCCGGGAGACGCTGACTGACCGGGAGCCTCCTTTTCCGGCGCCCCGGCCGCGTGCTGGTGGACCTTCACGCTCGTGGAGTCCATGGCGGACACCCGGATCTCCACCCCGATGATCCGCTCCTCCTGCAATGCCGTGAACAGGCGCTCTATCGCGCCGTTCCTGGACCAGCGGTTGAACCGCCGGTAAGACGGTGATCCACTTGCCGTAGCACTCCGGCAGGTCCCTCCACGGGGCTCCCGTGCGGCACATCCGCGGCAGGGCGTTGACGAACGTGTGGTTGTCGACCGCCACGTTGCCGCGCTGGCGCGGCAACAGATGTGCGATCCTCATGAACTGGTCAAGCGTGATGTCATGCCTCGGCGTACACATGCAATTATCACGCAAAACTTAAATAGTGTAAGCACATCCTGGTTGCTGCGGTGATTTGTCTTACTTCTTGAATTGCTTTTCTGCTATGGGGGGGGCTGGTTATTTTGCAGTTGCTTGATTGCAGAAGCATCTTCGGAAACTTGCGGAGACGAAACCGAAACGGTCGGTGTGTAGATGCTTTTGCGGACGGGAGTTGCGCAAGGCGAAGCTTTGTGCGTATACAGTGCTGCGCGATGACGTGCTTTGAAGTCGGCAGGGGAGAACGTTTTGTTGTTGGCGATCAGCGGCTGATACGTACCTGTAGCGAACGGCAGTTGAGGGTGCTTGACATATGAAGGTGCAGAGGCGTGAACAGCGGAATGTACGTATCGCATTGTCGCTTCCGTTGAGGCGCAACTCCTGAAAATGGGGAATTACGGGCACACCGAATCGTCACCCATACTAGTGCGCTCGTTTGGACGATTGAATGTCCTATAAGCAACTGGAAGGTGTCTGGACGGTGAACGTGTCAGTCTTCGATGTCGTTGACGTAGGGACGCAGCTTGGCGAGGAGTGCTTCGGAGTCAGTCGTGGCGGATTCGTAGAGCAAAAGCATCGATGCCGTCGTACTCGTGCCGATGGATTGGAACCGGACGCTTGGACTGGGAACGAAGGTGCCGTCCGAACTGAGTAATATGTGATTCCTGCTACTTGTACAGGGATCAGCCACCTCTTCGTCGGTTGAATCGCGCAGCATAAACGTTGCAGAAGCTAGCCCGCATGGTAGATTCAACGCCCACCGAGTGCTAATGGTGGGCGTTGAATCTAAATAGACAAAAGGCCATTGTAGGGTGGTTGTGAGCGAATACGGCTATTGCTCTTACATAGCAAATCGCAAAGGAGCATATGGATGGGTATCAAAGATGTTGCCGCGAGGGCTGGCGTGTCCATTAGTACAGTGTCGTACGTGATGAGCGGTAAGCGAACCATCAGCAAGGAGACTCGCGATAAGGTTATGCAGGCCGCTGCGGACTTGGGGTATCGGTCCAAGTCGCAGAAGACTCGGGGCGCTGACGACAGGCGTCTCAATGATACAGTGGTGGGAGATAGGTCAACTGGTACTGCAGCTGATGTAAGCAGAACCGGGTGGCGAACTCGTCCACGAACCAAAGTGTTGGCGGTAAGCTCTCCTGTTCATTCGTACACCGATTATTCGAATTATGCGCAGTTCTTCTTTGGATTGGCTACCAGCGCCAGGCAGCATGGATATGATCTGATGTTGCTTATGCATGAGTCTGGTGGTGCCGAAATGCGCCGCGTAGCCAATAACAATATGGCCGATGGCATTCTGTTGTTGGATGTACTGATGGACGACTCGCGCGCCGAAGTTGCCAAATCTATCGACCTGCCGGTTGTCTCAGTTGGTTACCCTGAAAATTGCGGCAGCGTCTACTGCGTTGATCTTGATTTTGCTCGTATGGCTCGTGAGGTAGTCGAACGCGCCTATGAACTTGGTCATCGTCATCTGCTGTTTGTGGGCGCTAACGCATCTGCGTACCGTGCCGGCTCGAACTTCCTCGTCCGATTCCGCGATGCATTGTTGGAGCGTGCGAAGGTGTTGGGAATGTCAGTCGTGTTCAAGTGCGCCGCCATCGGCGACCTTCATGAGGCGGGATGTATACTTGATGACTCCTTCGCGGAGGATCCTAAGATTTCATTCATTGTTGGTCAGACCAGTGCGGCGCAGATAGGTAATATGCAGACAGTGCTTCGTCACATGGGCAAGAGCATTCCAGCTGATATTTCGATGCTTGCTGCCGGAACGTGTGGTGGCGTGATGCAGTTGCCGCAACCAGTTGACGAGATTCCGTTGTCGCCGGCAAGCGTCTGTTTGAGGGCGATTGACCTTATGCTGGAAGTAATCGAAGGTGAGCGCAACGGTTCCGGTTATGTCGAGTTGTTGCCTTATGAATACCAGGCGAGAGGGACGGTGGCTTCCAGTGTGTGCGGGAACGTAGCTGCGTTTCGCTAATCGAAATTTCGATAGTTGCATCGAACATTTTTGTCGAAATTAGTTCATTCGTTTAACTTCAATAATGAAGCCGATGGAGGCTGGAAGGTTCCGGGGTCTATCCTGGAAATCTTCTTTAGTAATGGCGCTGAAAAAGGAGAAAACGATGAAGTGGTCCCGTAAGATCATGGCAGCCGTTCTGTCTGTAGCAAGCTTGATGGGTATGACATCCCTCTCTGGTTGCGGAAGCAGCAACAATGCTCAGGAGGAAAATCCTAAATCCATCAAGATCTGGCACTACGAGGAAGACAATGGTGCTATGGGCAAGGCCTGGAAGAAGGCCATGGATATCTTCGAGAAAGAGACTGGTGTCAAAGTCGAATTTGAGAAGAAATCCTTCGAGCAGATCCGCCAAACCGCCAGCCAAGTGCTCAATTCTGATGACGCTCCGGACGTCATGGAATACAACAAGGGCAACGCCACCGCAGGTCTGCTGGCCAGTCAGGGACTGCTGAGTAACCTCAACGATTATGTCAAGCAGTACAAGTGGGACAAGAAGATTTCTGGTTCTTTGGCCGACACCGGCAAATACAATGACAAGGGCGTGATGGGCTCCGGTGACTGGTACGGCATCACGAACTACGGTGAAGACGTCGTGATGTACTACAACAAGGACATGTTCGACAAGTACGGTATTGAGATTCCGACCACTATGGATGAGCTTGAGACTGCGATGCAGAAGTTCAAGGACAATGGCATCACTCCGCTCTCCGAAGGCGTGGCCGAATACCCACTGCAGCACCTGTGGTGGCAGCTGGTTCTGCAAAAAGCCGACAGCAAGTTCCTGAAGGCCTACGAGATGTACGACGGTGACGTCGATTGGCAGGGCAAGGCCACCACCTACGCAACCAACACCATCAAGAAGTGGGTTGATGAGGGCTACATCTCCAAGGACTGCACCGGCACCAAGGCCGAAGACGCCGGACAGAACTTCATCAAGGGTACCTACCCGATGTTCTTCTCCGGAACATGGTGGTACGGCCGCTTCCAGAGCGATATCGCCAAGAACTTCAACTGGACCATCGGTACCTTCCCAGAATCCAAGAAGATTCCCGGTTCCTCTGGCAACATCTGGGTGATTCCGGAGAACTCCAAGAAGAAGGATCTCGCCGCCAAGTTCATCAACATCACGCTGAGCGAGGAAGTGCAGGACCTGATGGGCAACAACGGCGGTCTGCCGATCGCGGCGAACGCCGACAAGATCACTGATCCGTCCAACAAGGAGCTCGTCGAATCCTTCAGCAAGGTGGTGAAGGAAGATGGCCTCGGCTTCTACCCGGATTGGCCGACCTCCACTTTCTATGACGAGCTCAACTCATCGCTGCAGGAGCTCGTCAACGGCACCTCCGACACCAAGACGGTACTCAATCAGATGAAGGACAACTACGACAAGGGCGTCGAAGCCGCCGGCGTCAAGAACTGAACGCCTGAACCATAACTGAAAGTAATTGAACCCAGGTGTGCGGGGTTCTCCCCGCACACCTTTTTCCTCTCCTGTCAGACTTTTCCGGGGCATGGCAACGCTGCCAGGCCCCATGCATCCGCAATCGAAGATTATTGCCGACCGGATGCCATATGTACGTTGAACTTGGAAAGTGACCTGCTATGACTACGACAAAGAACAAGAACCACTCGGTCGCTCCGATGGATGCCCGTGAAAAGGGGATGTCTCGAATCCCCGGCAGCCCGTCCAACAGGTTCTGGCTATATTTGATCCCAGGCTTTCTGATGTTGCTGTGGATCATCATCATCCCTGCCGTGTGGAATGTGTACCTGAGTTTCACCAACTACCGTGGTATCAAACCGCCGGTTTGGTGCGGATTGTCAAATTGGACCAAGCTCATACATGACACCACATTCTGGATCTCGTTCCGCAACTCGATCTGGATGATCATTGCTATGGTGGTCATCCCCATCCTGCTTGGTCTGATTCTTTCCTCTCTCGTGTTTGACGTAGTACAGAAGAAGTTTGGTGCAAAAACCGCCTCAACCATGCGAGCCATCTACTACTTCCCGCAGTTGCTGCCAATTTCCGTCGCAGCTCTGGTCATGGGCTGGATATTCCGACCGGAAAACGGCGCGTTGAACGCGCTGCTCAAGGCGGTCGGTCTAGGCTCGCTGCAGCATGATTGGCTCGGCAAACCAGACACCTCGCTGATCTTCCTGATGCTTATCATGATCTGGATTCAGGTCGGCTACCCTCTGGTCATCTTCATGTCCGGTCTGCAGCGCGTCGATCCGGAGTTGTACGAGGCAGCCAGCCTCGACGGTGCCAACTGGTGGCAACGGTTTCGCGCCATCACCCTGCCGTCCATCAAGCCCGAGATATTCGTGGTGGCGCTCACCTGCACCATCGCGGCCCTCAAGGTGTTCGGTCCGGTCTACATGCTGACCAAGGGCGGTCCGGGAACCAGCACCATAGTACCGTCGTACTATTCGTACACGCAGTTCTTCCAATCCCAACAGGTCGGCTACGGTGCCGCCATCTCCACGGCATTGACCGTGGTGGTCGTCGTGGTGTCGATTATCTTCACCAACGTGCAGGAGAAGGTCGCGAAAGAAGACGAGGAGTGATCTGAAATGACAAGCGTAACAATGGCAAAAGTACGTGCCCCGAAAGCCAAGAAGAACCGCACCGCCGGTGACTGGTTCATCCTTGCTCTGCTGATCGTGGGCGGGCTGGTGATGCTCTTCCCGTTCATCGTCCTGCTGCTCAACGCATTCAAAACAACCGCCGATTACAATGCGGCAGGCCCATTGTCGTGGCCAAAGGAGTTCAGTCTTGACGGTCTGATGAAGTTCTGGAACCGTGTCAACTACCCGGAAAAGCTGTGGAACAGCATTTGGACATCGGGACTGGTCGCCATCCTCGCGGTGATTCTGTCGATGTTCAACGCATTCGCACTCGGCATCGGCCGCGTCAAAGGGCGCCGATGGATTATTCTGCTCATCATGCTTGCCAACATGATGCCTCAAGAAGCCTTGCTGTACCCGCTGTACATCATGTTCAAGAACATAGGTCTATACAACTCCCAATGGGCGATCGTCATCATCTTCACCGTGATTCAGAGCGCTTTCGGCACCTACCTGCTTTCCTCGGTATATGGCACCTTCCCAAAGGCGATTCTGGAAGCGGCGACCATTGATGGTGCAAACCGTTGGACCATCTTCCGCAAGATCGTGTTCCCGATTTCCAAGCCGACACTGAGCGTCATGCTCGTATTCTTCTTCATCTGGACTTGGAACGAATACATGATTCCGATGGCCTTCCTAGTTGACAACTCTACGCAGACCATCCCAATCGCGGTCAGCTCTCTGTCCGGAGACCGCCTGATGGACGTGACCACAACCGCCGCGGCCTCGCTGGTCAGCATCGTTCCAACCCTCATCTTCTACCTGATCTTCCAACGTACGCTATCCCGTGGTATCACCACAGGCGCGGTCAAGTAGCGGATTGCCATACAGTTGCGGCCGGTTCCCTTCCCCGGCCGTGGCATTAAATCTGTGGCTGTCTCCGCTGTAATCTCCTTCATACGGAGAAAACAGCCATTTGTATCTGTACACATCTGTATGCAAGTCGTTTTTCAGACAAATCATCACAATAATCCAGGAGCAACAATGAAGTTCACTAATGGTTACTGGCTTACCCGGCCGGGCGTGGAAGCCCTGTACGCGCGTGACGCCTATGAGGTTGGCATTGGAAAGGACGGCGAAAGCCTGAACGTGCTCGCACCGGTGGCACCGGTTCGTGAACGTGCGAACACGCTGAATCTGCCGGCATTCGAGGTCAACATCACCAGTCCTGCTGAAGGCGTGATTCGTGTGACTGCCGACCACTGGCAGGGCGCGACAGAATACCCGGGATTCCTGCTGAACGCTGACGAGCCTGGCGACCGCGACTACATCGCCGCAGTTCAGGATGGCAACGGTGACGGCGAGATCGGTCAGATTGGCGCCTCGGCAACGTTGACATCCGGTGGGCTGAGCATAAAAGTAGTCAAAGGCTCGCCTTGGAATATGACATTCACCGGCGAGGGCGGCAAAGTGCTGACACAGTCTGTCGGAAAGTCCCTCGCCCGATTCAAGCTTGAGCCGCGTGCGGCCGTCAACGCGCAGCCCGTAGGCGAATTCGGTGTGAGTATGGACGGTTCCGCATACGACGAATCCGACGTATTCACCGGTATCCAGCTGCATCTGGGAGTGGGGGAGAACGTATACGGTTTCGGTGAGCGTTTTGGCTCGTACGTCAAGAACGGTCAGACCATCGATATCTGGAACGAGGATGGGGGTACCTCCTCCGAGCAGGGATACAAGGACATCCCGTTCTACATGACTTCCAACGGTTACGGCGTGCTGGTCAACAATCGTGGGCACGTGTCGTTCGAAGTCGGTTCCGAAAACACTGAGGCTGTGCAGTTCTCCGTGCCCGGGGAGAGTATCGACTTCTGCGTGATCTATGGGCCGACTCCGAAGCAGATTCTTGACCGCTATACTAAGCTGGTCGGCCGCCCGGCCAACGTGCCGGCGTGGAGCTACGGCTTATGGCTCACCACTTCGTTCACCACTAAGTATGACGAGAAGACTATCAACTCCTTCATCGACGGTATGGCCGAACGCGGCATTCCGCTAAGCGCCTTCCACTACGACTGTTATTGGATGCGCGAATTCCATTGGACTGACTTCGAATGGGATAAGCGCTTCTTCGGCGACATCGAATCTACACTCAAACGCCTGCATAAGGACAAGGGCTTGCATATCTGTGCCTGGATCAACCCGTACATCGGTCAGCGCGGTTCCATGTTCAAGGAAGGCAAAGAAAAGGGGTATTTGGTCAAAAAAGGCAATGGCGAGATTTGGCAGACCGATTTCTGGCAGGCTGGAATGGCGTTGGTGGACTTTACCAATCCGGATGCCCGCGAATGGTTCAAGGATAAGGTCAAGCATCTGCTGAACCAAGGTGTGGACGCCATCAAAACCGATTTCGGCGAGCGTATTCCACGCGATGTGGTCTGGTACGACGGCTCACCGAAGCTTTCCATGCACAACTGGTACACCCAGCTGTACAACCAGGCGGTGTTCGAGGCTATCGAGGAGACTTACGGCAAAGGCAAGGCGTGCCTGTTCGCACGTTCCGCCACGGTCGGTGGCCAGCAGGAGCCGGTGCATTGGGGTGGTGATTGCGAATCCACATTCAATGGCATGGCGCAGACCTTGCGTGCAGGTCTATCCATCACCAGTTCGGGCTTTGGATTCTGGAGCCATGATATCGGTGGTTTTGAGGGCGCATATCCTGATCCGGCCGTGTACAAGCGTTGGGTCGCTTTCGGCTTACTTGGTTCGCATTCCCGTATGCACGGGTCCTCTGTGTATCGTGTGCCATGGTTGTTCGATGAAGCGGACGAAAAGAACGGCGTGGTCAACGCACCGGGCCAGACCGCTGTGGATGTGGCGCGTACCTTCACCAAGCTTAAATTGAGTCTGATGCCGTACCTGTATCAGGTAGGTCTGCAACCGCATCTGTACGGTACTCCGGTAATGCGTTCAATGTTTGTCGAATTTCCTGACGATCTCACCTGCCGAACACTCGACCGCCAATACATGTTTGGCCCAAATTTGCTGGTGGCTCCGGTATTCACCTATTCCGGAGATGTAGATTACTATCTACCGTCCGGCACTTGGACTAATTGGTTCACCGGCGAGAAGGTAACAACCGAACACGGTATATGGCGCAACGAGCGCCACGGTTTCGATACCATTCCGCTGTGGGTGCGTGACGGCAGCGTATTGGTCACCAAGCCGGATGCCGAGACTCCGGATTACGAGTACGGCAAGGACGCGTTGATCTCAGTATTTCTCGATCATGAAGATCGGGCGGAGGCCGTAGTAACAGAAACGGATGGTTCTTCCGTGACATTTACTGCGTGCAGAACACCTATTGGGACAGAAATCGTCAGTTCCGACGGGCGTGCGTTTACTGCACGACTTGGGTTCGGTAAAACAGTTGCTGCGCAGAATGGCAAGGTGGTGCTGTGACAATCGATTCAGCAAGAATTCAGAATTCAGCGTGAACCCTACACATGGGTCAATATATTGCAGCACTCGTGCGTAATAAAAACTGCGGTGAGGTTGGCTCGGCTATAAACTCGAATTAACCTCACCGCTTTAATGCTGCGGCAACATGAAGCTAAAACTTATTGCGAAGGAGCATCGATGAACTACCGGTTTCCTGAAGGATTCACTTGGGGTACGGCAACCGCTTCATATCAGGTGGAAGGGGCCATTCATGAAGGAGGCCGCACGCCGTCCATCTGGGATACGTTTTGCGCCCGGCCTGACACCATATTCGATGGGTCTTCCGGTGAAAACGCATGTGATCAGTACCATCGCTATCCACAAGACATCAGTTTGATGAAAGAACTAGGCATTGGCGCGTACCGCATGTCGATCGCGTGGCCGCGTATTCAACCCACTCCAGACGGAACCGTCAACGCCGAGGGCCTGGATCATTATCGTCGCGTGCTGGATATGCTGCGGGATAACGGTATCAGGCCCGTTGTCACGCTATACCATTGGGATCTGCCGCAGTACCTGCAGGACTGTGGGGGGTGGCCTCGGCGCGATACAGCGCTGCGGTTCGCGGAATACGCGGCCAGTCTCGCCAAGGCTTTCGGAGACCGAGTGGATACATGGACCACGTTGAACGAACCATGGTGCGCGGCATATCTTGGCTATGGTTGTGGCGATCATGCCCCGGGAATCAAGGATCATGCACAGGCATTGGCCGCGGTGCATCACCTCAATCTGGCGCATGGGCTGGGCGTGCGGGCGATCCGCGCGGAACTAGGTGATAAAGCGCGCTGTTCAGTGACATTGAACCTGTCGGTCACCCGCGCCGCGACGGATTCCAAGGAGGACGTTATGGCCAAGAAACGTGCTGACCTATTCAATAATGAAGTGTTTCTCGGTCCCATGCTTGAAGGCAGATATGATTCTGAACTTCTTACGGCGACGGCGCGGGTCACCGATTGGAATTTTGTGCATGACGGTGACCTTGAGTCCATCCGGCAGCCGATTGACGTGCTTGGCGTGAATTATTATTCCACCAATACTGTGCGGTACCGTGCCGATGCCACCAGTATTGCATCCGATGAAACCGCACCCGTGGCAACGACCCCAGCTGGTCTTGATGTCCATCACAATCCCATTCCAGCGCAGGAACACGTGGAGACGTTGCCGCCTGAGGGCGAGTTGACAGCCATGGGTTGGAATCAAGATCCTCAGGGACTTACGGATATCCTCTTGGAACTTACGCGACGATACCCTGGACTGGAACTTATGGTCACCGAGAATGGTTCTGCCTGGGATGATGAGGTTTCGAAGGATGATTCAGTTGCCGGAGTTCTAGGTCCGATGGTGGCGGATGATGCCGCATCCTGGTCTGTGGTACCGGGGAGGATTGTGCATGATCCGAAGCGTGTGGCGTATCTTGACGCCCATATACTCGCTGTGGCCCGTGCCATTGATGCTGGAGCCAAAGTGACGGGCTACTATGCCTGGTCATTGCTTGACAACTTCGAATGGGCACTTGGCTATACCAAACGCTTCGGCATCGTACGTGTCGACTATGGCACGCAGGAACGCATCTGGAAGGATTCAGGATTGCGTTATCGCGATATCGCTCATACCAACGTCATTTAAGCCTACTGTTACTGTGGTATGAACTGATTTTTGTTCCGCATTTCCCCTAACTCGATGGGAGATGATGGAACCATGGCGAAAGGCACGAGATACACGCTGGAGTTCAAGGCGAAGGCCGTCAGGCTGTTGACCGAGTCGCGCAGCTCGTATTCGTCGGAGACCAAGCAGTCAGCCGAGGACGCGATGGCGGAGTTGAAGAGTCTGCGGGCCGAGGTCGCGCAATTGAGGCGGGCGAACGAGACATTGACGACGGCGTCGGCTTTTTTCGCGGCTAGGCCCGACCCGACACGGCGTTGATGGTCGCTTACATCGACGAATTCAAGGACCGTTTCAGGGTCGGGCCGATCTGCAGGGCGCTGGCCGCTTCGCTGGACTGCGGGTTCGTCACGCCGCGCGGCTACCGCATGTTCAGATCCGGGCCCGTCAGCCGCATGGCCGCTAGGCACGAGGCGCCGGCCCGCGACATCCTTCTGGTCCACTCGGATTTCTTCATGGCCGTGTACGGGTACTGCAAGACGCACGCCTGGTCGTCGGCGCGGGGCTGGGATCCGGCCGAGATCGGCCGCGGCCGGGTGATGAGCGTCATGCGGGAATCGGGAATCCGCGGCGTGCGCCGCGGCAGGACGCCCGTCACCGCCAAACCGGCGAAGGGCACGGGCGGCAGGCCCGACCTCGTGGAACGCGGGTTCGAGGCGGAGGCGCCGAACCGGCCGCATGTGGCCGACATCACCTACGTGCGCATGGACAACGGCTCGTTCGGCTACACGGCGTTCGCCGCCGACGTGTTCGCTCGCAGGATCGTCGGCTGGGCGCGCGCCACCACCATGGACACCAGGGAGCTGCCGCTACAGGCGCTGGAACAGGCGATATCATGGGCCGCCTCGCATGGCGGCACGGACGGTCTCGTGCACCATTCCGACCATGGCGCGCAGTACATCGGCCTCGTGTACGCCACCAGGGTCGGGGAATTCGGCATGCTTCCCTCGACCGGCACGGTCGGCGCCTCGTACGGCAACGCCATGGCCGAGAGCGCCGACGGCGCGTACAGGACCGAGCTCGTCTGGCGGCGCAAGCCCTTCCAGGATTTTGAGGG
Source organism: Bifidobacterium catenulatum PV20-2 (assembly GCF_000800455.1). Lineage (NCBI taxonomy): Bacteria > Bacillati > Actinomycetota > Actinomycetes > Bifidobacteriales > Bifidobacteriaceae > Bifidobacterium > Bifidobacterium catenulatum. The sequence goes on along the minus strand of NZ_CP007456.1, from coordinate 2,280,704 downwards.
ACCTGGAATTGGCGACGTTCCGGTGGGTCTCGTGGCGGGGACCCGAAGCGTCTGCACTAGTCCTTGGGCTACAGGACACCAGAACAGACCGAAACCGAGTATTATGCAAACCAAGCGGCGCAAACCGCCCCACTATAAGGGCGGAACAAAAATCAGGCCATATCATGCTACTCTCGGTACGCTTAACGTGTGTGGTGCGACGGAATCGGTGTAGCGCCGGAAGTGAGATGAGGTAACATGATCGGTTCGATGAATAATCTGCAACAAAAGGATGTTTTTCAAGAATCGCAACGATCGAAGCAGTCAGTGTCGAAGAAATCCCGCAGCAAGCGAGTGACTCTACAACAGGTGGCTGATGCCGCTGGAGTGTCGCGATCTGCCGCCTCGTTCGTTATGACGGGTCGCACTGATCAGCGTATTTCAGAGGCCACTATAAAAAAGGTGCGTAAGGCGGCTGCGGATTTAAGCTATCGACCTAATCTCACTGCTAAGACACTTCGTACTGGCAAGTCTGGCACGGTCGGCCTTGTCTCGGATTTTATTGGCACAACGTCGCATGCCAACTCCATGGTGATGGGGGCGCTGGATGTGCTGAGAGACAAGGGGAAGTTGTTGTTCACTGTGGATACCCAGGGTGACGCAGACGTGGAGAGCAAATCGATTAAAGCATTGTTGGATCGCCAGGTTGATGGCGTCATTTATGCAGCCATGTTTACACGTGAGGCGAAAGTGCCAGCCGTGTTGCGTACTGTACCGACAGTATTGCTGAATTGCCTTGATGAAACTGACGATGGTAGGGCAGATAGTGCGTTCTCCAGCGTGGTTCCTGATGAATATCAGGCTGGATGCGATGCGTCCCGTTTGCTGTTGGAAGCGGGGCATACTGATCGTATTGTTTTTGCAGGCTGCTTTCCAGAAGGCGTTGCTGGTGGTGTTCGATGGGGGTCTTGGGGTTCATGGGCGTTGCCCCAGCGTCTGCAGGGTATTGACGATACATTGAGGCTGGCGGGTTACGAACTGTTTGCGCATTTTGAGGCTACGGAATGGGAAATCGATTCAGGCAGGACGATCGCACATCAAGTATTGGCTTCCTGTTCGCGGCGTGATGAGCTTCCGACAGCAATTATCTGTGTCAATGATGCTGTTGCGTTCGGCATGATGCAGGTGTTGTTGAGTGAGGGTGTGCGTATTCCGGAAGACGTATCGCTGATTAGCTTCGATGGCAGTGATTGGGCTGCTGCTATGTTGCCTCCGATCACAACATTGCGCTTACCACAGTTAGAGATGGGAAGCGCTGCCGCAAGAATGCTGTTGGAGCAGAAGGAGACGGCGCAGCGAGTACGCATATCAATGCCATTGATTCAAGGGGCGACGGTCAGTTCCCCTCGCAAGTAAGATGCGATCGACGTTCGGCTGCGGCACGATCGTCGCTACGTGATGTTTCACGTGAAACAAAGAACGGCTCCAGAGACTCCTATCGATGCCGATTAACTTCAACACGCCAATAAAATTCTTTTTCCTCTATGCTATACTGATTTAGCAAGCAAGCTATACCGATTTAGCGTAGAGTGACAAGCAAAGTGGCTATCAATGACAACGAGGTGACACATATGGGTTCGATCGAAGTAGGGCAGCTCATTAACGCGTCCCTAAGAGGAGATGATCCTTACTACAGGCTTGACGTTTTCTTTCGTAACCGATTGTCTCTACGTCCCAATGCGACGCCACCTGCTCGACTCCCAGATGATTTTATGGAGCCTGCCGGCGTCTGGCGCCTGCCTTGGAACGTAACTGTGGAGGAACGCACTATCGGTGGCGCACAGAATGCCGTGTCGGTTCGTATATATCGTGACAAATCCTGCGGGGGAAAGAACAACGCTTGGCTGCTGTGGGCGCATGGCGGAGGCTTCACCGAAGGAAGCATCGATACTGCGGAAGCTCATGCGACTTGTGCCGAACTAACTGCACGTACAGGCACGACTTGCATTTCGGTAGATTATCGACTGACTCATGATGGACGGAATCTTTATCCAGCCGCATTGGATGATCTGTTCGATGTGTGGGCGTGGATAGTGGAGCAGACGCAACGCAATGCTCAGCAGACAACGCTGATGATAGGCGGAGCTAGTGCTGGCGGTAACCTTGCCGCTGCGTTATGCCGCAAGTTGGTTGACTCTTCTCGTGAAGGCGGCGTGTTGCTGCCGGTGCCACATGCTTTTCTTGGTGCATACGGTGTTTTTCACGATATGCAGCGTGAATTGGTAAAAGGCTGGGATGCTAATACGGGCATATTGCCAACGCCGTTGCGTTTTACTCCACAGGTCTGCAAAGACATGTATGCGCGTTATGTCGGTCGTGCCACCGATTTTCCAGCATACAGTGTGCCTGGGGAATGCGATGCGTGGCAATTGCATGGATTCCCGCCTTCCGCGCTGATTTGCTGTGAATTCGACGATTTGGCTCCTTCCAGCATGGTGTTTGCCGAGCAGCTTCGTCAAGCGGGCACGCCGGTGCAATTACGTATGGCGGCTGGCGTGCTGCATGGCTTCTTGAACTGGTATCCGTCTGAACGGCTACCGCAGACGTTGGCTGCGATTCGGTTCCTTGCTGCGTTTATAGAAGAGCAGATACAAAAACAGGCGAGGGAAAGGAGAGATGAAAGTTTTATCGACTGACCGTATCAAGCATAACTATGCTTACCCAATCAAACCTGTGGGGTGAGCAATGATGGTTGAATAAATAACTCGCTTATGACGAGATGTCAGCAACGTACAGAGATGTACGGCAGTGCTGATTAAACGACGTTTTATTAAGATAACAATTGAGGAGAAAACAATGTCATCAACAACGAAGTCTGCTGGCATTATCAAGGCGTTGAAGCATCCAAATCCATGGTGGGTTGGCTTCGTGTGCGGCATGGCCACTTTTGTGGACAATGCGGCGACCATGGGTGTTTCCACGGCATTCGTGCTTTATCAATCCGGAGGAAGACTTACCGGTAACCAGATTGGTATGCTGACTTCATCCGTCACTATTGGCGTGGCCTTGGGCTCATTCCTTGGAGGACGTCTTGGAGACCGTTTCGGACGTCGTCATGTGTTCGTCGGTACTATGCTGATAATCATTTTGGGTGCGTTTATTCCGTTCATCAGCACGGATTTTGCATTCATGCTGCCGGGCGTTTTGCTGCTGGGTTTGGGTATTGGCGCGGATTTGCCAGTGGCCATGGCCACTATTTCCGAAACGGCGACTGATAAGAACCGAGCAAAAATTCTTGTATTCTCCAACCTTTTGGGTGGTTTCGGCATTTTGATGTCAGTGCTGTTGGGTATTTTCTTTGGCAATTCAGGCGTGTTCGGCGGTCATGTTATCTTCGGTGCGTTCGGCGGGGTGGCAGTTATTGTGTTACTGATGCGTCTGACGATTCCAGAAACCGAAACATGGTTGAAGGCCAACGAGGAACGCAAGGAGGGTGTGCACACTCTGCGCGCTGACAACTCCAGCGTTAAGGATTTGATGAAGACCCCGTGGCGCAAGCCGTTCGTGACTCTCGTGTGCTATTACTCGCTTGTTGCCATCTCTGTGTCTGTTTCTTCTGGATTCGGCACGTACATCGCTTACAACGTCGCCAATATCTCGGTGTCTACCTACTCCACCGCGTCGCTTGCCTGTATGCCTCTGGCCATTCTTGGTGCAGCGTGGTTCATGGCTGTTGCCGATTCCAAGTGGCGTATGACCTATTATGTCATCGGCTCGGTTTTGGTCGCGGTGAGTGGTCTGATTCCGGTGATCTTTGGTTTCAACCTGGTGACGCTGTGCGTCTTCACCTATATTGTGACTTTCGCCGGTGCGTTCTGCTACGAGACCATCATGAAGGTATGGACTCAGGAGTCCTTCCCGACTATGCTTCGTGGCACCGCCCAGGGTTTCATCTACGGTATTTCTCGTATACTGACCGCAATCATGAGCGCGGTAACCCCGGCGTTGCTTGTCTTTAACCCCAAGATGCTGTATGTGGGCATTGCGCTGCTGTCGGCTGTTGGTTTCTTCGTTGGCTGGCTTGGCTTCCATAAGAGCACGGGCAATACATTCCAGACTGAGGCTCAGATTGAGTCGGAAGGAGCGTTGCAATGAACCTCAAACCCATCTCATTCGACGTCGAAGGATTGACGTTACGCGGTTCGGTATATGAGCCGAAAGGCGGTTTTGAACAAGAAAAGCGTTATCCGACGGCACTTCTGTTCCATGGTTTCGGTGGCAATAGAATCGACTTTTCAGGGTTCATGGTGCAGATGGCCAGGTCGCTAAGTCAGCAGGGCATTGTCGCGATTACCTATGATCGTGCCGGCCATGGTGAAAGCGACGGAACATTCTTCGACGTGAGCATTAGTCGTGAAGTCCGTCATGCCAAGCAGGTGCTGCAACAGGTTTGCTCACTGGACTATGTTGACGAAAACAATCTGCACTTTGGTGGTATTAGTTTGGGTGCGGTTGTTGAATCAATCGTTGCGTCCGAGACCGCAGCTAAGCCACGCAGTATGGTCATGGTGTCGAGCGCTGCATCTTGCGTTGACGAAATAACGTCGGGGAAAATTCAAGGTAAATCACTGGAAGGGTTGCGGACTCAGGCCTATTTCGATTTCATGGGTGCAAAAATGGGGCCAGCCATCGTCGAAGATGTCAAAGGGCTTGATTTGTACGCCAAAGTTACTGGGTGCACCAGTGATGTGTTGCTGATACACGGTACTGCGGACTTTGTGCCGGTGGAGTATGCGCAACGCTACAAAGATGTCTTCGGTGATCGAGCCACGCTGATAGTGAAAGAAAACGGAGACCATGGTTTTTGTTCGGTGCCTGATCGTGAGTTCGTCATGAGCAAGACCGCGCAGTTCATCGCTGAGCACGCTGGTGTCAGTTATCAGGGTGTAGAGATTTTCTGAGAACGATTCGAAGGAGTGAAGATGTGCAATGATGTTTCCGTAATCGCCTCTTCTGACGCGTCCAACGCGAGTCGTGTGCTTAATCTGCCAGAAGGTGGATCGGTGCGTTTGTGCGGTGCCATGGATGTGCAGCGCGTGACCATTGGTGAACGTACTGGGTTACGCCCTATTCGTCTTCCATTGTCTGGCTTGGTGCAACGTTCCCTGTACGAATATGAGACGGTGCGCACGGTGGTATCTGGATGTTCTGGTGTGCATCTGCGTGTTCGCACGGCGGCTGATGCCATACGGCTTGCGGTACGTGCTGCGCGCGTGGATTATGGTGAGCTGAATAGTGAGTTCAATGCATTTGCCGCCACAGTTGATGGGCACACGGTATGCGAGGTGACGTCTCAGCCGGATGCCATTGAGCAGGTGTCGCGCGATGGGCGTACTTGTGTGCGTACAGAGCTTGATGAGTGTTCAGTTGTAGAGTTCACAGGTCTTGGTGCCATTGGTGAAAAGACTGTGGTCATTTGGCTTCCGCAAACGGTAATTGTCGATTTGCTGGGCGTTAGTGGCGTCCATGGTGAGCCGGTCGAGGCTGCGGAGGAATCCTCGACACCGCGCTGGCTTCATTACGGCAGCTCAATTAGCCACTGCCATACACCGTCCAGTCCGTTGCAGGTGTGGCCAGTGCTGGCGGCTGGTTTGAATGATTTGGAAGTCACCAATCTTGGTTTTGCCGGTCAGTGCATGCTTGATCCGTACGTGGCGAAGGCTATTGCGGCGAGCGATGCAGATGTCATTACGCTGTCGGTCGGTGTGAACATTACCGGTGCGCGTGCCATGAATCAGCGGACATTTACACCTGCCCTGCACGGTTTCCTTGACGTCATCCGTGAGCGGCACCCAGATACTCCAATTGTGCTAGTCTCATCTATTTACTGGCCGGACAGTGACGATGTTCCTGGTCCTTCTGATGTGCGCTTCCATGATGATGGTTCTGTGACCTGCTATTCGTATGGTGACCGTAAGGAAATTGCGGTTGGCGCATTGACATTGGAGCAGTCTCGCGAGGAGCTGCAGCATGTGACGCAGGTTCGTCACGATACGTATGGGGAAAATATTCAGTATCTTGATGGGCTGACGTTGTTTGGTCCGTCTGATGTAGAGAATTTCTGTTTGCCAGACGGCCTGCATCCGGATGCTCAGCTGTATGCGGAGATAGCCCGTCGTTTCTCTTGCCAAGTTTTTGCTGATAATGGCTTGGTTCCACGAGCTTCACTGCATTAGTAGTTTTCCAATCCCTAGCTACTGCCAAATGCTGTGTTGATAGCCTGCGGCTCGCGGCCGCAGGCTTTTCTTTTTGTGATGTTATTGAGATTGCAGATATGCGGCTCATGTTTCACGACATGTTTCACGAATTTGCGAAATTTTGACAAAAGACGGTGTGTGGCAGTATTACAAAATGGGCACGGTGTGCAATAATGGCAGGTATGCACCGATGGCGCACGCCCGGTGCCCGCAACCGCGCAGCATTGCCCAGTTCGGCGAGTGGTTGCGAAAATCGCAATTTTCCGCGGTTTTCGTACTATCACAACGGCAGGGGAGAGCTGACTACTCCGCGGCGCTCCCAAGGAGATCATCATGGTTGATCGCAAGGAAGATCAATCCACCCAATTCCGCGATACCAGTTCGGGAAATTTCGAACAAGCGAAAAATATCGCGGCGCAAACGCAAGTCGATCCATCGCTCGCCGATGCGCAAACCGTCGCGCAATCACTTGGCGTCGATTTGAATACCGGCCTGAGCCAGGCGGAAGCCAAGCGGCGACTCGACAAGTACGGGCCGAACGAACTCGCGTCCGCACCGCCGGTGCCGAAATGGAAGAAATTCCTCGAACAATTCAAAGACCCCCTTGTCTACCTGCTGTTGGCTGCAACCGGCATTTCGCTCGTTGCATGGTTCATCGAACGGGCCAACGCCGTGCCGGGTGCGGAAGGCGGCGAAGCATTGCCGTTCGACGCCATCGTCATCGTGCTGATTCTCATCGTCAACGCGGTGCTCGGCTACATTCAGGAATCGAAGGCGGAAGCGGCCGTCGAAGCGCTCTCCAGCATGACCGCGCCGCAGACCAACGTGCTGCGTGGCGGTCAAATCGCCCGCATCAACACGGTTGACGTGGTGCCTGGCGACATTATCGTGCTCGGTGAAGGCGACTCCGTCTCCGCGGACGGACGCCTCTTCGCGGCTGCCAGCCTGCGCGTCGCGGAAGCCAGCCTTACCGGCGAAAGCGTGCCCGTCGGCAAAAAGACCGACACCCTCGCACAGGCGAAAGCCCTTGGCGACCGCGCCAACATGGTGTTCAACGGCACGTCCGTAACGCAAGGCACCGGCCGAGCCATCGTAACTAGCACCGGCATGGGTACGCAGGTCGGCAAAATCGCGGATCTGCTGCAAGCCACGGAAGACGACGAAACCCCGCTGCAAAAGGAAATGAACTACGTTTCCAAAATCCTCGGCACCGCGGTATGCATCATTGCGGTCGTGGTGCTGGTCGCGCTCGCGCTTACCGAAGGCTTCCACGACGTTCACGATGTGATCGATTCGCTGCTGTTGGCCGTTTCGTTGGCGGTCGCGGCCGTGCCGGAAGGTTTGGCTGCGATTCTTATGGTAGTGCTTGCACTCGGTGTGCAGCGCATGGCCATGCATAATGCGATCGTCAAGAAGCTGCATTCGGTGGAAACGCTCGGTTCCGCGTCGGTGATCTGCTCCGACAAAACCGGTACGCTCACCCGCAATGAGATGACCGTGGAACGTGTGGTCACGCCGAGCGGCGAAGTGCAGCTCACTGGCACTGGCTATGCGCCGGAAGGCCGCATGGTGGTCGATCCGCAGATCATGGAACATGCGCAAATACGCGAGATCATCGAATCGGAGGCCGTCGCAACCCTTGCCGTGGGTGCGCTGGCGAACGACGGCGAACTGCGCGAATCTGCTGCTTCTGCCGGAAATGCGGAAAACGTAACGTGGGAGGCAGTCGGAGACCCGACCGAAGTCTCACTCATTGTCGCAGCACAAAAAGTGAAGGCGAATCGCAAGTATGCCAACTATGAGCGTGTCGGCGAAATCCCCTTCACTTCCGAACGTAAGCGCATGTCCATCGTGGCACAAGACAACGCTGACGCCGGACGTCTGACCGTCTTCTCCAAGGGTGCCCCCGATGTACTTCTTGGATATTGCAGCAGGATTGCGGTCGGCGGTGCCGTTCGCCCCCTTACGGAAGGCGATCGTCAGCAGATTCTTGCGACTGTCGAACAGCTTTCTTCCGACGCGTACCGCACGTTGGGTCAGGCCTACCGTCCGCTCGGTACCGCTTCGCTTGCGCAAGTGCCAGGAGTCAGGCTGAATTCCGCGGGTCATGTTGCCGATATTGCGGAACAAAGCGATGTGCTTGAGAATGATTTGATTTGGGTCGGCATGGTCGGCATCATCGATCCGCCGCGTACGGAAGTGCGTGATTCCGTGGCAGAAGCGCATCGCGCCGGCATCCGCACGGTAATGATTACCGGCGACCACCCGCTGACCGCAGCTCGCATCGCCACCGATTTGGGTATTATCGACAAGGGCGGCAAGGCCATGACCGGCAGCCAGCTTGACGAACTGCCCGACGAAGCGGCCTTCGACAAGGTGACCAGTGAAGTGTCCGTCTATGCGCGAGTCGCGCCGGAACACAAGCTGAAAATCGTCGAATCGTTGCAGCGGCAAGGTAATATCGTGGCCATGACCGGCGACGGTGTGAACGACGCTCCCGCCGTTAAAACCGCCGATATCGGCGTCGCCATGGGCATTACTGGCACTGAAGTAACCAAGCAAAGCGCGAAAATGATTCTCGCCGACGACAACTTCAGCACCATCGTCGCAGCCGTGCGCGAAGGACGAGGTATTTTCGACAACATCCGCAAGTTCCTGCGCTATCTGCTGAGCTCCAATGTGGGCGAAGTGTTCACCGTGTTCGGCGGCGTGATGCTCGCCGGATTCCTCGGCATCACCCAGCCCAACAGCCAAGGTGTGATTGTGCCTCTGCTCGCTACGCAGCTGCTGTGGATCAACCTGCTCACCGATGCCGCGCCCGCGCTTGCTATGGGCGTCGACCCGTCTACCGATGACGTGATGGCACGCAAACCGCGCAAACTCACCGATCGTGTGATCGACGCCGAAATGTGGGGCGACATCATTTTCATCGGTGTGATTATGGCGGCCGTCACCCTGATTGGCATGGACATGCATTTGGCTGGAGGCCTGTTCACTGACCGCTCCGTCGATGCGATCGGTCACGACGCGCAAATGACTGAAGCGCGCACCATGGGCTTCACGATTCTCGTGTTCACCCAAATGCTGAACGCGCTTGCCTCGCGCTCGCACTTGCAGTCGGCGTTCGTCGGCCTGTTCTCCAACAAGTGGCTATGGGGCGCGCTCGCACTGAGCACGGTGCTGCAGCTGGCGGTGATCTACATTCCGTTCCTCAACACCGCTTTTGGTACGGTACCGCTCAGCGCCGGCGCATGGGTCGAATGCTTGGGCCTTGCCATGATCGTGCTCATCGCTTCCGAACTGCGTAAATGCGTCCTCCGCGCCAGATTCCGCAGCCCCTTATCCAGCTTTCCGGAAGGGAAAGGTTTGTGAAGTCAATAATTGATGGGCTTCTTCTTGCCTAATCCTTTTGGTGAGATGGGAGGTGCGTGGGATGCATTCGTTTGTTGAAGTACGGCGTCTGATGAAATTTAAGTGTTTCTGTGGAAAAGGAGAAAGACGATTCAGGTGGACGGAATTGAGACACGCCGATGAATGTGTTGTGTCGCAAGGGTTTTGACCGTGTTTCCGGGAAGCCGATTTGCGTGGATTGGCGATGTGCTGTAAGTTTGTCTTTTGCTGCCGCTCGGCGATTGGTTCCCCGGCTGGGGTGCTTCGAGGTGGGTGAGTGGTGGTGGTTTGAGAACTCAAGAGCGTATTTGTACTACTTCTTTATAGTCAATGATTGCCAGTCCGTCTTACGGCCCGCGCGCGTTTGGCGTGTGGGTGCCGGGAGGCCGGTCAAACGGGACGGGGTTTTTGCGGACAGTCCGTTTTCCTGATAAACGGATGTCGGTTTCTTATTTTTGAGAGTCACATGTTGGCTTTCTGCAAAGGTTTTTTGTGGAGGGTTCGATTCTGGCTCAGGATGAACGCTGGCGGCGTGCTTAACACATGCAAGTCGAACGGGATCCATCAGGCTTTGCTTGGTGGTGAGAGTGGCGAACGGGTGAGTAATGCGTGACCGACCTGCCCCATACACCGGAATAGCTCCTGGAAACGGGTGGTAATGCCGGATGCTCCAGTCCATCGCATGGTGGTCTGGGAAAGCGTTAGCGGTATGGGATGGGGTCGCGTCCTATCAGGTAGTCGGCGGGGTAACGGCCCACCGAGCCTACGACGGGTAGCCGGCCTGAGAGGGCGACCGGCCACATTGGGACTGAGATACGGCCCAGACTCCTACGGGAGGCAGCAGTGGGGAATATTGCACAATGGGCGCAAGCCTGATGCAGCGACGCCGCGTGCGGGATGACGGCCTTCGGGTTGTAAACCGCTTTTGATCGGGAGCAAGCCTTCGGGTGAGTGTACCTTTCGAATAAGCACCGGCTAACTACGTGCCAGCAGCCGCGGTAATACGTAGGGTGCAAGCGTTATCCGGAATTATTGGGCGTAAAGGGCTCGTAGGCGGTTCGTCGCGTCCGGTGTGAAAGTCCATCGCTTAACGGTGGATCCGCGCCGGGTACGGGCGGGCTTGAGTGCGGTAGGGGAGACTGGAATTCCCGGTGTAACGGTGGAATGTGTAGATATCGGGAAGAACACCAATGGCGAAGGCAGGTCTCTGGGCCGTTACTGACGCTGAGGAGCGAAAGCGTGGGGAGCGAACAGGATTAGATACCCTGGTAGTCCACGCCGTAAACGGTGGATGCTGGATGTGGGGCCCGTTCCACGGGTTCCGTGTCGGAGCTAACGCGTTAAGCATCCCGCCTGGGGAGTACGGCCGCAAGGCTAAAACTCAAAGAAATTGACGGGGGCCCGCACAAGCGGCGGAGCATGCGGATTAATTCGATGCAACGCGAAGAACCTTACCTGGGCTTGACATGTTCCCGACCGCTCCAGAGATGGGGCTTCCCTTCGGGGCGGGTTCACAGGTGGTGCATGGTCGTCGTCAGCTCGTGTCGTGAGATGTTGGGTTAAGTCCCGCAACGAGCGCAACCCTCGCCCTGTGTTGCCAGCACATGATGGTGGGAACTCACGGGGGACCGCCGGGGTCAACTCGGAGGAAGGTGGGGATGACGTCAGATCATCATGCCCCTTACGTCCAGGGCTTCACGCATGCTACAATGGCCGGTACAACGGGATGCGACACGGCGACGTGGAGCGGATCCCTGAAAACCGGTCTCAGTTCGGATTGGAGTCTGCAACCCGACTCCATGAAGGCGGAGTCGCTAGTAATCGCGGATCAGCAACGCCGCGGTGAATGCGTTCCCGGGCCTTGTACACACCGCCCGTCAAGTCATGAAAGTGGGTAGCACCCGAAGCCGGTGGCCTAACCCCTTGTGGGATGGAGCCGTCTAAGGTGAGACTCGTGATTGGGACTAAGTCGTAACAAGGTAGCCGTACCGGAAGGTGCGGCTGGATCACCTCCTTTCTACGGAGTTTTTCAGGACGCCGGTCGGCGTCCGTAGTGTGGCCCGCATGCCGGAGAGAGTCTTCGGAGGGTGTGGGCGTGCTGGTGTGGAAGAGATCGTGGGCTTCGCGGGTTCCGTTGGGGGCCTGCGGGGAGTGGTATGGGTATGCTTTTGGGTTCCCGGACCGCCACCCGCGACGTTTGGTCGCGTGCGGTTTTCCGGATGCCCCTGGCGGGACGCCGTGGGTCTGTGGGCCGCGGGCCGGGTCTTGTCGGGGCGCGTGGTGGTTTGAGAACTGGATAGTGGACGCGAGCAATGCAGGATTGTTGTCCTGCTTGCTTTATCGCGATTTCGCCAGGCTCTTTTTTTGGAGTCTGGTTTCGAGATCGATCGTTTTGTGATCATTTTTTACAGTGTGATGATCTGTCGTCTGGCGTAGAAAAGCTATTATCAGGTTTTTCGGGGCGTGTGCCGCCCTGAAGGGCGTATGGTGGATGCCTTGGCAGACAGTACCGATGAAGGACGTTTGAGGATGCGATAAGCCTCGGGGAGCCTCCAACATGGCTTCGATCCGAGGATTTCCGAATGGGGCAACCCGCCGGCCGTCATGGGCCGGCACGGAACCTTGTTGTTCCGGGGGTACGCAGGGAAGTGAAACATCTCAGTACCTGCAGGAAGGGATACTCCGTGAGTAGTGGCGAGCGAAAGCGGATCAGACCAAACCATGGGCGCGTGATACCCGTCGGGGGTTGCGTCCGTGGTGTTGTGGGAGCGTGTGTCCCGGTTCCGACGGACCGGGCGGGAGTCATAAAACGGCTTGCCAGGGGAACAGGCTTGAAGGCCTGGCCGCAGAGGGTGCCAGCCCCGTACCTGGAAGCTTGCCGTCTTCCGATCATGCGTCCCAAGTAGCGCGGGCCTCGTGGAATCCCGTGTGAATCGGCCCCGACCGTGGGGTAAGTCTAAGCATACCTGTCTGACCGATAGCGTACCAGTACCGTGAGGGAAAGGTGAAAAGCACCCCGGGAGGGGAGTGAAAGAGTTCCTGAAACCGTGCGCCTACAATCCGTCGGAGCCTCCCTGGTGGGGTGACGGCGTGCCTATCGAAAAATGAGTCTGCGAGTCAGTGGTGCGTGGCGAGGCTAACCCGTCGTGGGGGAGCCGTAGCGAAGGCGAGTCTCAAAAGGCGTTTTGAGTCGCGTGCCCTGGACCCGAAGCGGGATGATCTAGCCCTGGGCAGGTTGAAGCGCGGGTAAGACCGCGTGGAGGACCGAACCCACCTGGGTTGAAAACCGGGGGGATGACCTGGGGCTAGGGGTGAAAGGCCAATCAAATTCCGTGATAGCTGGTTCTCTCCGAAATGCATTTAGGTGCAGCGTCGGTTGATTGCATCGCGGGGGTAGAGCTACTGGATGCTTGCGGGCCCGTGTGGGGTACCAATAGCAGCCAAACTCCGAATACCGTGGATGTGTATTCCGGCAGTGAGTCGGCGGGGGATAAGCTCCGTCGTCGAGAGGGAGACAGCCCAGATCGTCGTCTAAGGTCCCGAAGCGTGTGCTAAGTGGGAAAGGATGTGGAGTCGCATAGACAGCCAGGAGGTTGGCTCAGAAGCAGCCATCCTTGAAAGAGTGCGTAACAGCTCACTGGTCTAGTGGTTCCGCGCCGACAATGTAGCGGGGCTCAAGCACACCACCGAAGACGCGGCAACGGTCTTTTCGACCGTTGGGTAGGAGAGCGTCCCCCGAGGGGCGAAGCGGCGGCGCAAGCCGGCCGTGGACTTCGGGGGAGCGAGAATGCAGACATGAGTAGCGAGAGACGGGTGAGGATCCCGTCCGCTGGATGACCAAGGGTTCCGGGGCCACGTTCGTCGTCCCCGGGTGAGTCGGGTCCTAAGGCGAGGCCGACAGGCGTAGTCGAATGGATGAACGGGTGGATATTCCCGTACCGGCAGCGAACCGTCCGAACTGAACGGATGAGTACTAACCTCCGGTCGCGTGGCGTCGTTCCCTTCGGGGTTCGGGGCTCGCGGCTGTTGGGAGCGTAGTCCTGGTAGGTTAGCGCACAGGGGTGACACGGAATGGGAGCCGGCCGCGGAGGTGGTTTTCCGTGGTCAAGCACGCAGCCCGTCCCATAGGCAAATCCGTGGGACATGCAGGGTGAGGTGCGATGATGGGCGTCCTTTCGGACGCGATATCCGGTGGTCCAGGCCGTCGAGAAAAGCCTCGGCGCGAGGGGCGTTGCCGCCCGTACCCCAAACCGACACTGGTGGTCAGGTAGAGAATACCAAGGCGATCGAGCGAATCCTGGTCAAGGAACTCGGCAAATCACTCCCGTGCCTTCGGTATAAGGGAGACCCCCGGACGTGAAGAGGCTTGCCCTCGGAGCGTTTGGGGGTGGCACAGACCAGGGGGTAGCGACTGTTTACCAAAAACACAGGTGCATGCGAAGGCGCAAGCCGCTGTATATGCACTGACGCCTGCCCGGTGCCGGAAGGTTAAGAGGATCCGTCAGCCTTTGTGGTGAAGCGGTGAATTCAAGCCCCGGTAAACGGCGGTGGTAACTATAACCATCCTAAGGTAGCGAAATTCCTTGTCGGGTAAGTTCCGACCTGCACGAATGGCGTAACGACTTCCCCACTGTCTCGACCAGGAGCTCGGCGAAATTGCAGTACGAGTAAAGATGCTCGTTAAGCGCAGAAGGACGAAAAGACCCCGGGACCTTTACTATACCTTGGTATTGGCGTTAGGCGCGGATTGTGTAGCATAGGCGGGAGGCTTCGAAGCGCGGGCGCCAGCCCGTGTGGAGCCGCAAGGTGAAATACCGCTCTGTTCTCGTTTGACGTCTCACCTCGAACAGTGATCCTGTTCAGGGACAGTGCCTGGCGGGTAGTTTAACTGGGGCGGTTGCCTCCCAAAGAGTAACGGAGGCGCTCAAAGGTCCGCTCAGCCCGGTTGGCAATCGGGTTTCGAGTGTAATCGCACAAGCGGGCTTGACTGCGAGAACGACGGTTCGGGCAGGGACGAAAGTCGGAGATAGTGATCCGGTGCCGGCGCACGGGCGCGGCATCGCTCAACGGATAAAAGGTACCCCGGGGATAACAGGCTGATCATTCCCAAGAGTCCATATCGACGGGATGGTTTGGCACCTCGATGTCGGCTCGTCGCATCCTGGGGCTGGAGCAGGTCCCAAGGGTTCGGCTGTTCGCCGATTAAAGCGGCACGCGAGCTGGGTTCAGAACGTCGTGAGACAGTTTGGTCTCTATCCTCTGCGCTCGTTGGAATCCTGAGGAGGCCTGCCCATAGTACGAGAGGACCTGGGTGGACGGACCTCTGGTATGCCGGTTGTCGCGCCAGCGGCATGGCCGGTTGGCTACGTTCGGGAGGGATAACCGCTGAAAGCATCTAAGCGGGAAGCCTGCTCCAAGATTAGGATTCCTTGACGCTTTTCGGAGCGTCTGTAGCCCGCATGTGGAACACGTGTTCGATAGGCCGGAGGTGGAAGCCCTGCGAGGGGTGGAGCCGACCGGTACTAACGGGCGAACGCGGCACACTTTCCAACCCTTGTGGGTTGGGTCTCGTCCTGTGGTGGTTTTTCTCGTTGGATGGCAGGGAACGCTGTTTCTTGTGGTCACAATGATGATGTTGGTAAGGCGTTTTGTTCGCGTCCGTTGTCCGGTTCCCGGACCGCCACGATCGGAATCGTGGTTGGTTCCGTTTGCCGGCCGATCCTTGTGGTTGGCCGTTGTGTTTGGTTTTGCGGTGGTCATGGCCCAGGTGAGACGCCCGGTCCCTTTCCGAACCCGGAAGCTAAGGCCTGGTCGCGGCGATGGTACTGCACTCGAGAGGGTGTGGGAGAGTAGCACGCCGCCGCATTCACTTGTTGGGGGTTCCCGTCGAGCGTAACGCTCCGGGAACCCCCTTTGTTTTTGTCTTGTCTGTTGTTGTCGTGCCGGCCTCCCGGCCGGAGTCCTAGCCTTTTCAGATTTTCAATCAGCCTATCTGGTTCCCAAAGTTTTCTACTTCGTGCCGTTGCCTAAATGAAAGTGCAACCCACTAGATTGGAGATTGTCTAGAAAACCAGTCGATGGAATCAATGACGAGTCCAACAAAACGTCACCAGCCCCCGACATGCAGATTTATTTGACGAAAGACATATCTTCGGCAGTCTCGCCTAGTTCGAGCGCGACCTGCTCCGCGAATGCACGCGCGCCGGGCTCGATGCCGCACGTGCGCGCGGACGGAAGGGTGGGCGTCCTGCCAAGCTCGATGAGAAGCAGGTCAAAGAAGTGCGTCGTCTGTACGAATCCAGGACGGTGACGGTGGACCAGATCGCCGCGATGATGCACGTGGGACGATCCACCATCTACCGGTGTCTGGAAAGATGAGTCCTTTTCATTGCCTTTGGCATTGCTCGGGTGAAACGCAAGCGTATGACTGAGTCGGGCTGTACGAGTGGCGAGATATGTGAGTATAAAAGAAGCGTGGATGGCCGTTAGGGGCAGAGCCATCCACGCTTCTTGTTTTGGTTATGATCGGGAGTTCTTCCTATCTTTTATTGGCAATCATTGGGATGATGCCACGGTTACTGTTGCGGTTGCCATCTGGCGACGGCGAATGATCTGCATTACCGAGAAGACAATCGTGGCGACCGAGCTGATGGCGACCAGAGCGTCAAGCGCGTATACGCCCCAGCGCCACAATGGCGTCACCTTGACGATCTTAGAGTTTGCGGACAGGCCGTTCATTGCGTTCGAATGGGAGATCGCATAGCTGCTGTTGTGGGCCGCACGCTGCATGTTGGAGATCACGCCGTCGGTCATGTCGGCCTTGTCCAGCTTCCATAGCGACGCGTCGGTGTTGAGCCACAAGTCGGTTCCAGCCTCGAGGCCTTCGCGCATATCCTCATAAGCGAACACAGAGTAGGATGCCTGGTCGGTCACGACGAATCCGTTGAATCCCCATTCTCCGCGCAGCGTGTTGGTCATCAGGCCCTTATGTCCGCCGGTCCAACGGGTGCCGATCCGATTCATCGAGGCCATCATGGCGGTTGCTCCACCATCGCGTACGCTCATTTCGAACGGTTTGAGGTACAGCTGCCGGACGGTCTGCTCGTTGGCGAGAATCGCGCCGCCCATACGGTTGGTCTCCTGGTCGTTTAATGCGAAGTGCTTCACCGTGGGGACTACGCCCTTCGATCTGGCTCCGGAGACGACCTTCGCGCACATCGCGCCCGAAAGGAAGGAATCCTCAGAGAAGTATTCGAATGCACGGCCGCCGTACGGATTGCGGTGGATGTTGCAGGCCGGTCCGTACCAGACCGCCACCTTCAACGCGATGCTGTCCTCGCCGATCGCCTTGCCGAATGCCTCAGCAAGATTGGTGTTCCAAGTGGAGGCGATCACAAGCTCACCCGGATAACCCATGCCGCTTTCGCCGCCGACCAGAGTGGAGCTGATGCCTGCCGGACCATCCTTGTCGGTGGTGGCCGGAAGCTGTGTGGAGTTCACGGACTTTGTGGCGTAGCCGCCGATACGGACCAGCTCGTCGAGCTCCTTGACGCTCATCTGCTGAATCAGCGCGGCCCAGGTCTCGTTGTCATAGTCGGTATCCATGAGCATGGACGCGTTGAGCTTGCCGAAGGAGGAATCCTCCTTGCCGGTGGTGGGGGCCTGTTCCGGTTCAGTCTGCTTGGTGTCTACGGCCAGCGCGTCGACGAACTCCTGGGTAGCGGTCCACTTGCCATCCTTGTAGGTGGCTGGCCATGTGCCGTTCCAGTCGGAGCGAGACAGGTACTTGAACGAGCCGTCATAGGTAGCGAGGTCGACATCCTGGAACTGGTTGCTGATCTTCTTGCCGGTCTCCGCGCTCTTGGCGTATGTCTTGTCATCCTGTGTGCGGATGGTGTCCTTGGAGGCGAGCGATGCGTTTCCCCTGCTGGTCATGCCGTCCGACGTGGTTTTGCCTTTGACTGCGAGGATGTTGTTCAATGCGTCGTGCGCGTCGGTTCCGACGGCGAAATAGTAGTCGCCCGCGTCCACGATATAGGTGCCTTCGCCCTTGGCGTCATAGGTCTTGAGGGACTCTTTGTCGACATGGATGGTCACGGTCTCGGACTCGCCTGCCTTGAGGAGTTTGGTCTTGGCGAAGCCGACCAGTTCGTTGGAGACCTTCTCGATGCCGTTCCTCCTGTCGTAGTCGGTGTACGGGGACTGCATGTACAGCTGGACTACGTCCTTGCCGTCGGTCTTGCCGGTGTTGGTGACCTTCACGGACATGTCGTAACCGTCGGCGGTCTTCTTCATCGCATAGTTGGACCATTCGAAATCGGTGTAGGACAGGCCGTAGCCGAACGGATATTCGACCTGCTCGGCGTAATTGTAG
This sequence comes from Bifidobacterium catenulatum PV20-2, assembly GCF_000800455.1. Taxonomy (NCBI): domain Bacteria; kingdom Bacillati; phylum Actinomycetota; class Actinomycetes; order Bifidobacteriales; family Bifidobacteriaceae; genus Bifidobacterium; species Bifidobacterium catenulatum. The sequence goes on along the minus strand of NZ_CP007456.1, from coordinate 2,262,704 downwards.
TTTGCCTTGTCTTCGTTGCCGAGCACGACGTCCTCGTAACGGGTCTCGTAATAACGGTATCCGACGTAGATGCCTTCAGAGTATGCCATGTACGAGGTGGAGAACGGCTGAGAGCTGTTCACAATCGTGTAGGATCCGAAGTTAGCGGAGGACGGGGCCGATTTTAGATCGTAAGCGTACGTGTCGGTCAGGTGGCCAGATGGGTTCACGGTTCCGTTGAGAGCCTCCGCGACGCCGGTGGCTCCGGTCTGACCAAGCGAGCCGATCCACAGAACCGCGTCGACGGAGTCCTCCTCGAGATCCTTGAGTTCCATCGGATTCTGCGTGTTGAGTAGGACCACGACCTTATCGAAGTTGCCTGAGGCCATCTTCAGCATTGCACGTTCATTGTCGTCGAGCTGCAGATACGTGTAGCCGGATGCCAGTTTGCCGGTCGGCAGATCTTGGCTTTCGGAGCCTGAACGGCCTATGATGACGACGGCCGCGTCATCGTATTCGGAGAATGATTTCTTTACATCGTCGGTGTATTTGGATACGGGAACCTCATTGACCGCGAATTCGCCCTTGCCGTACGCGTCGGTGGATGTCTTACGGTAGTCCTTGCCGGCGCCCTTGGTGTAGAAATCGGTCAGAGTCGGATTCACGTCGAATCCGGCGTCCTTGAACGCGCTCAGCAATGATTTGGCCTTGGACGTGTCGATGGAACCGGCGCCGCCGCCGCCATAGACCGGGTCAACGCTGTCCTGACCGAACACGGAGATCTTCGCGTTCTTAGACAGTGGCAATGCTGAATCGTTGTTCTTGAGTAGCGTCACACCCTCGCGCAGGATGTCGGTACCCATCTTGCCTAACGCCTTCTGACGTTCCTCATCGGATGCGTAACCGGACTTGAAATGCTCGGTGGTCTCATTATCGGCGGACACTACCTTGGATGTCTTCTGATTGAAATACACGGAAATCAAATCCGAGTATTTCGAGGCATACACATTACCGATAATCGTTGCGACGCTGACGACTATGGCAATCAGTATGATCGCTGCTGATGCGATATACGGCAGTGGTTTGCGCGCCTTGCCCTTGCGTGACATGATATTTCTCCTTACTTCGCTGTATGGAGTTCCACCATTGGAACCATGCGGTATTTTCACGATAAAACCGCCGATGCCTTCGCTTCGGAGATTGTCGCAAACGACTCTCCGGCTGTCGTGAACGACAGGCCGTGTTGTCTAGAATCAAAACAGGAACCGGCTGATGGAGGTACGGATTTGAGAATCGTCATTGTCGACGACGAGGAGGAGATGCACGATACCCTGTGCGGCTACTGTCAAAAATATGCCCGCGCTTACGGGATGGACTTCGATATCGAATGTCATGCCACCGGAGATGAACTGCTCGCCTCGTACATCAGAGGTCGGGTCGACATGGTGTTCCTTGATATCGAGATGCCCGGCACGGATGGACTGGAGACCGCGCGGCGCATACGATCCATCGATGGACGTGTGACGATCGTATTCGTGACGAACATGGCCCAGTATGCGATCAACGGATACGAGGTCGCCGCTTCGGACTACATCGTCAAACCATTGACCTACTTCGATTTCGAGGTGAAATTCACCAAAGCGCTTCGTCTGATCAAAGGGCATGCTGAGACAGTATTGTCTATAAATACCGTGGACGGGATACGCTCGTTCGCCATCGGTGATGTCCATTATGTAGAGGTCCTCGACCATTACTTGCTGTTTCATACAGTCAACGGCGTTTACAAAGCGCGCGGCAGCATCAACGATCAAACGAAAAAGATGCGGTCTTATGGGTTCTCCCGTATTCACAAAAGCTATCTAGTCAATCTAAGGAGCATTGAGCTACTCGGCGCATCCAGGCTGGATTGCGACGGAGAGACGTTGCCCATCGGACGCGCGTATAAGACGACGTTCATGCAGGAGTACCTACGTTTCCTGGGAAGTGTGGAATGATGGATGGCAATGACTGGCCTGAAGTGTGTAACTGGTTCAATTCTTTCAGATTCGTTTTCACTGTACTCATCGCGACATGGATCTTCACCCGGGGATCCGCTCCCAAAAGAGGACGATACAGTCTACGTGTCGCATTGGTCGTCGCGGCGGGCATCATTCTTGCGGTCTCGAATCCTCTGTATGTTGGAACGGATAATCCGCTCCCTTGGCTGAGCGTTTCAAATTTCGTGCGTGTCTGGATTGCCGTGACATTCCTGCTTGCCTTGCTTTCGATCAAGTTCCTCAGGCGAACGTCGTGGACCAACGCATTATCCAGATGGGCGATGGGACTGTGCATTGAAAGGTTCATCACCTCGTTCATCCATAACTGGCTGTTCCTGATTATCGTCAAGGATTTCAAGACGGAGCATCCGCTGTCATACATCGCCATCAGCCTATTCATCTACGGACTGTTCCTTATGGTGTCGGCGCATTGGCTTGCCCCGTTGTTTGCGCGCGATTTGACTTCTTTGAAGAACGATGGAGGCGAGGAAAGCCGAACTCTGTGCATGCTGTACATATTGGGTGTCGTCGCGCTGTATCTGGTCACCAACGCTTCCATGGGAATCAGCGAGCAGTATGTTGATTTGCTCCGGAAGCTTATCGGGGGCGATGCCGAAGGTAGAACGTTGCTCGACTATATCCTGTACTTCAGCACGGGCATGGCTGGCCTGGTCGCATTTCTGATCTTCCTGTTCCAATACGCGATCTACCACACCACGGAGCTCCGGCATGAAAGCACTCTGTTACAAGTGCTCTCCGAACAGAAAAGCCGCCAATTCGATACGATTTCCGCGAATATCGACTATATCAACCGCAAGTCGCATGATCTCAAACACCAGATAGACGCGCTGGAATACGCGGAGGGCTCCCGCCGCGGCGCGTTGGTCCGGGAGGTACGGAACGCGTTGAATCTGTACGACTCGACGGCGAACACCGGCAACGACGCGCTGGATACTCTGATCACGGAACGGAACTTCTTCTGCAGTCGCAACGGCATCCGCATGACATGCTCGCTGGCGGGATGCGACTGGGACGCTATCGACGTGGTGGATCTGTACACAGTCCTCGGTAACGCGCTCGACAACGCCTGTGACTACGTGATGCGATTCGACAATCCGGACAAGCGGGTGATCTCAGTGAGCGCCCGCCAGAAGGGGAATCTGATTGTACTGTCGATAGACAACTATTTCGAGGGAACTCTGGATATGGCGGACGGACTACCAAAGACTACAAAGCCGGACGTCTTCTCTCATGGCCTGGGACTGAAAAGCATCAGAAACATTGCACACAGGTATGGGGGAGACCTCCTCGTCATGGCGAAGCCGCCGATATTCACGTTGCAGATTTCCTTGTTTACCGACGTTGTCAGGGAAAGAACGGACAAGCCTAAGGTATCCTAATTCGTTCAGGAGGTGCGAGAAGACCGTCACCGTGTCGCTGGTGGCTGCTCTCGTGAGAGATAGGCAGGTAGATTGCTGGTGATCTCACACGTCCAGCTTTTAAAGCTGGGCCATCAGCTGGGATCATCCTTGTTTCGACCTATAAGCACAAAACGTACTTACTGGTTCAGTACTTGCCGGAGGCAAAAAGTATCGTCCGACAAAGGTTTGACGGGACAGACCAAAGATACAGCGATTGTACACTTCTAGGATGGTGACGGTGGGCTTAATCTCCGCGATAATGGATATCAGACAATCCAACATCTGCCGATTCCTACAGTTTTTTGTGCTATTTGTTACCATTTCGGTGGGTCAGTAGATGGGCTGGGTCTTCTTCTCATTGAGTTGCGGTAGGCCGTTCACGATGTCGACGGTTTTCACGCTCACGTGGATGACCTTCTCCACCAGGTCGACGATGTAGCGCGGGTCGGGCGAGTATTCGTTCGGATTGTTGACGATGTCGATCTTCTTGTCCGTTGTGGTCTGATGATGACCGATCAGCCAGCCGATTGCAGTCTTGCCATTCACCACATAGTCGTATGCGCGTGGGGAGATGCTTGTGTTTCTGCAAGCTGACGTTCACAGTACAAGGTGGTGACGTTTTCTTGGACTCCTTGATCAGGAGGAGAACCCATTATGGCGAAAGTGCAGCATGGAGCAGCGAGGCAGAGCCATGGATCTGTACGTCAAATACGAGCGCTGCGCCGCCGTGGAACATCATCTCGAACATGGCAGGCGTCTGAAACGTACCATGCGAGCGCTCGGCTATCCGAAAAGCCGCGAGCTGCTCACCGCGTGGATCGACGAGCTCGCCCCGGGCAAACGCAAACCGAGACGCGGCTCCGTGCCCGAGGAACTGAGACGCGAGGCAGTGGTCGCGGTCGCGTCCGGACGGTTGAAATCACGCGAGGCGGCCGCCGAGCTGAGGGTCGACCCATCGGTCGTGAGAAACTGGGAACGGCAGATGCTCGCCGGATCCAAGAAGCCGTCCGTGATACAGGCACCTAGAAGGAAGCGCCTGACGGCAGGGGAGGAAAAGCCGGCGCGGGATCCGTCACGCCGGATGCCATTACAATGGCTGCATGTTCACTTCAGCGGCATCAGCGCGCATGTTCTATATCGACAGGCACATCAATTACGATATGGCCATCGGGGCAGATCATCACGAATCATGGGGAGGCAGTCGGCTATATCCCGCAATCGTTCGTATGCACACCGAAATGCCGGCTCAAGATGTTCCACTTCATTGGCATCTCGGCATAGAAGTAGTCTACGTGCGCCATGGCGAAGTGACCCTGTTCATAGATGGCATCGAAACGACGTTGCATGACGGGTCGATAGGGCTGATTAGTCCGAAATCTCTGCATTCGATTCATCCGCATCTGGGCAGTGAAGGGCAGAATGTTCTGTCTATATCATTCGATGGAGAGTATCTGTCGCGTATGTGCCCAAGCCTGTCTGGAATTCGCCTCAATCAAGGCGTTGTCTACGGCTTTAACGGTCTGGCTGATGGAGAGATGTTAGGGTTGTGCGAGCGAATTGCCCTATGTGTGAGCGATGACGACGCGGATCTTCAAATCATCGAACTGAACGCGCTGCTATACAGTCTATTGATGCATATCTGCACCCACTGCAAAGCCGATAGCCATTCAGCAGATAATCCTTTGCCAAAGGATATATCGGGAGTGCGTAACATCACTGAATATATGGAACATCATTACACCGAGAAAATGTCAATTGGCGACATCTCCACGCATTTCGGATACTGTCGCGAGTACTTCTCGCGTATGTTCAAAAGCGGCACCGGAGTGACGCCTGATCGTTATCTGACGGAAATCCGCTTGCAATCGGCGCTTGACGATCTGATGAACGGTTCAGATACCATTGCGGACATCGCAGATCGTAACGGCTTTGCCAACGTGAAATCTTTCACCAAGGCGTTCAGCGACCGTTTCTCTGCCACTCCAGCAGCATTCCGTAGAAGGCATCGTCCAGGACAAGTCGAATAGGAAGATCCTGGTCACAAAATGACTTTTCTGCGTCAATAAACGCCCCAATAGGTCATTTAGTGCTTACATATGCTTGGAGCTGTCTTCGCTGGCAAACCTTCAGCATGGAGCTGAAATCCGGTTTCGTGAAGACGACAAGCAAAGGAGCATGACATGACTGAAACAACCACATCGAATGTGCAGAGGGTCGACCGTGATCCGCTGTCAGGACTGCCTCAATCCGGGTCAAAGAAAGTGATGTTGAAAGGCGCTATCCTTTCTCTCGCGCTGCTGTTGCAAAGCATTTCCGTGACAGCAGCCGTGGTCTCAAGCCTCAAGCAGGATTTCCCGAACGCTTCGGCCATGGAGCTGCAGTGCTTCGTGACAGTGCCCGTGCTGGGTAATATCGTTGCCACGCTTATAGGCGGACGATTCGCCACCAGAATCGGCAAGAAGAACCTATGCGTCATCGGCACGCTGCTCTGCTTTGTCGGCGGCTTCTTCCCGATGTTCATCCCGCTTCTTGACGGGCAGACTGCGCTGCGCGTGCTCGCCGGGTTTGGTTTAGGCCTGATTCAGCCGTTGTCCGCATCCCTGATCGTTGACTGCTTCAAGGGCAAGGAAGCAGATACGCTAATGGGCTTCCAGTCATCTGCCGTTGGCTTGGGTGCAACCATCATCTCTTCCACCATCGCAGGCATCATGTCTTTCGACTGGCATTATTTCTACTACGTGTATTTCTTCGCTCTGCTCGTCACTGTGATAGTTCTGCTCTTCATCCCGAACGCAGTGAATGATCTCGGCCGCGAAGATGCAACGACCTCCGAAGACAAGCTGAAGCGCAGGAAGACGCCCATCTCCGCGTACTTCGGAATGCTGCTGCAGATTATCTTCGCTACCGGCTATGGCTTCTACACAATCAACCTTTCTCTTGCGGCGGAGGAGACCGGCACTATCACTGCGGTTCAGGCAGCCACCGTTATTACCATCATTTCCATCTCTTCTCTGCTCGGCGGCCTCGTCTTCGGCTTGGTCAAGAGCTTCGTGGGCATGCGGATCGGTGTAATCGCAGTCGCGATGCAGGGTGCAGCGCTGCTGATTTGGGGCAACACCACCTCGCTGGCAGCATGGAACATCGCCGGCGTACTGCTCGGCGTCGGATTCTGCTGGTTCATGCCGTATGTCAACATCCTCGTCAATGAGCACACCGACCCGTCGATTTCCGCCCAGACCACTTCCTATGCCTTCTTCGGCAACTCCGTCGGATCGTTTATTCCTCCGTACGCATTCGCGTTGCTTGGTGCCGTCACTGGTATCACCAGCCCTTGGAAGTCGCTGAACATGGGTGCAGGATTCATGGCCGTGGTTATCGTCCTGATAGTCATTTTCATGGTCAACGACAAGAAGAAGACCGCCGCCAAGTCCGTCACGGCCTGAGAGAAGCGAGGAGCAACCAATGAGCAACATCGATATTGAAGACATGGTCGCACCGGCTTCGTCCGAACCACTCAAGCCGATTCCGACACCTGTCGATAAGGTTGCCGAATTCCCTCATTCCGACGAAGTACCGGATGGATGCGTCGTCGTGGATGGTTTCGAAGACACGTTCTTCTTCTCCACCTATGTCACCAAGGAAAAGTATGTGACGCGGGAGACCAAGGGTGGGCCGCTTGATTTGAATCTTGACATCTATACGCCGTTCCATGACGACCCGAACATGCCAGACGCCAATCACGAGAACGGGTGGCCGGTAATCGTCTTCATGCGTGGAGCGGGCTTTTTCAAACCGACCCCCAGCAGTTTCAACAGTTTGTACATCAGACTCGCTGAAAAGGGATACGCCGTAGTTGTGCCCGAATATCGTCCAAGTACGGTTGCCCCGTTCCCGGCGCAGACGCAGGACTGTAAGACTGCAATCCGTTATGTTCGTCAGAATGCGGAACGTCTTGGATTCGACCCGGAGCGTATTGCGCTGTTCGGAGATTCGGCAGGCGGCCACACTGTGCTGATGTCCGGATTCACTGGCGACGAGGATCCGGATACGGCAGATTACGCTGAAACCAGCTCGAAGGTCTCCTGCATCGTGGACTGGTACGGTCCTACCGATTTTGTGAAGATGAACTACTACCCAAGCTCGCAGGATCATAACCCCGCACAGTGCCCAGAAGGCATGGAGATAGGAGGCGTGAGAGTCCTGGATAATCCGGACAGGAGCCGTGAGGCCTCGCCTCTGACCTACCTGTCTACCGACCATCCGACACCGCCGACGCTGATCATGCATGGTGGACGAGATTTGCTTGTGCCGTTCAATCAGAGTTGCCGTCTGTATGCCACGATGAAAGCGCTCAATAAGGACGTCACCTTCTATAAGCTCGATAACGCGAGCCATGCCGCCTACGGATTCCGTGGAGACAAAGCCATCGGACTTGTGCTCGACTGGCTGAATGAAAGGCTGTAGACTGTGGACTCTCCTTCTGCAATTGGTGTGCATGGTCGAGGACGGCGACCTGTGCATCCCGTCCGTCCTTGAACACTATTGAGCACTCTGACATTGGCCGGATGTTAACCCTGCCTATGGTGGCTGAATTGTATGTCTGCGGATGGCCATTCGTGGACATGCCACCGTTTCTAGCATCCATGCATGGCTTTTCCCGTGTTTCGCGCACGGACGTATTCCCTAAGCGTTGCCGGGAGGCATGGGCTTTCGTTCGGGGAAAGTCTGCGGAACGACGGGATTCCAATCATGTGATGCTGGACGTCAGGAAAGGCGCGGAGGCGTGCCCGCAGGGGAGGGATCGATTCCGTATTTCGAACCCAACGCGTTTACCGGCGCCATCGTTGGGCGTCCGGTAACCACATTGCTCGGCATGAAAAGGATGCCGAGCAATGTGGTGATCCTGGAATCTCCAGCCGCCGATATGGGATAAAGCAGCGAGGAGTTATTCCCGTTCCGAACTTCGAAATACACGCTCCGTTTTCCGACAATCGGCTTTCCACACATGCTGATCTACAGGATGTGCAGGCACGTGGTATTCAGCCTCTCCTCGAATTCCATGCTTGAAATCTTCAACGTGTATCGCGCGTACAGAGACGGAAAGGCTTCGATTCGCCGACATGCGAGCCATGAAGAAAGAACCAGGATCGTATCGAATCCGGACACCGTCCAAGTGAGTCGCATGAATTAGTAAAGACTTAGCGCTGATTTGAGGCGCCTATCGAACGGGGAGAAGACACTGTTTATCGACCGCCTGCGCCCGAAGTATTCACTTAAATCGACGATATGCATGCCCGGCATCGCGTCGAGCATGCATATCGTCAAGTTGTTGTAACCCGGTCGAGGTGATGACGTTTTCTAGGGCTCTCTGAGTCTCAACAAATTCAAGAAAACATTAGCATGTTGCCACGTGCAGAACAATTTCGCATAATACATGAGAGACGCATAGAAATGCTGGAGTATATTCATCCCTAAGGCTGCACTCTAATTAATAATATCCAAATACCCGCGCATAGTTTATATTGTATTATGCCTCATCAAGTATAAATCGGGCATAGATACTATGCACAGTCCTGTTTAAAAAGCAGCTAGTGAGTCATGTTTGAGTGTTTCTGTTGTCATGTTGTCAACGTCGATGGGAGCAACCTCTGTGAATGATTCTCTATCATTATTGCTAAGCATGGCAATGATAGCTTTCCCAGCATGGAATGAAAGATTGCATGGAACTGCATTGCCGATTTGGCGATATTGAGAGGCAATGGAACCTACGAATTTCCATTCATCAGGGAAGCTCTGGATTCGAGCATACTCTCGGACAGTTAGAGGTCGTGTCTCTTCAGGATGACAGCGTTCCGTTTGCTTTTGCGCGGGTGCGCATGTCAGAGTCAAGGAAGGTTCGTTCCAAGCGAGACGTCTTGCCATACCTGTTTTCCCTCCGGGAAGATTGTAAGATCCCTTCAGATATGATTTCTGTATATCCTCAGGAAGGTCTCTCCAGTAACCGCCAGGCGGTACTAGACTGAGCACTTTCTTTTTTGCGGGAGAATATTCCATTCCCTCCGATTTTGGACAATCGCCAATCGCATCCCAAAGGGTGAGAATGTCGCTGGTTTCTTTCGGATAAAGAATCGGTATATCAAGATCCTTACGCACGCCTATAAGCACGAGTCTTTCTCGTTTTTGAGCGACATCAAGAAACTGGGCATGCAGAATTTTAATGGCAACCTTATAACCGATGCCATCAAGAGCACGCAGCATTGTCATTATTGTTCTGCCGTGATCATGGGTGAGTAAACCTCGAACATTTTCCATCATGAGTACTTTGGGCTGCACTTGCTTCACGGCGCGTGCAAACTCAAAGAACAAGGTTCCTCGAGTGTCTTCAAAGCCTCGAGATAGACCTGCGTAGGAAAAGGCTTGGCAAGGCACGCCGCCTTGAAGTAAGTCTACTTTCCCTGCGTATTCTGCGAAATCAACTTCATGAATGTCACCTTCAACAACATTCCAGGAAGGCATATTAAGCCGCAAGGTGGCACACGCATTTTTATCAAATTCGTTAAGCATGATGTGTTGGAAACCGGCATTATGCATTCCGAGCGCAGTTCCGCCGGCACCGGCGAATAGTTCTAGGCTTACGTAATTCGTCGGTGAGGATTTAAGCACTTTGAATCGAGGTTTCTCGGCTTTGGACGTAGTATTTTCGTGTTTACGTTGCACACGGCGAATTTCTTCAAGATCGAACAAGCGGTTGTTGTTCTTGTCTCGAGTGCATCGTAAAAGCCCAAGTTTTGACCATCGCCGAATGGTGTCAGCGGACACGTCTAAAAGATGGCTTGCCTTTGTTACTGTTACTTGCTCCATTCTTTCATGATATATGGTAACCCTTACTTATGTAAGGGTTACCATATTGAAAGAAAAAAATTTTGTTTCACAGAAGTTTCGTAAGTACTGTATTGCTAAACTGTCGATTAGTCTTTCAAACGGAGGAAAGATTGGAGTGGCAATGGGACACGATTACGGCTTAGACTGGATTGACCAAGATGCGCTATATGAGAAGACGAAGCATGTCTTTGAATCAGCGATTAATAAAAAGAAAGAGAAGAAAAGTAATCCTCCGGACCCCTTTACTTTGGTGGCACAATCAATTATTTCTGAGAGCACTCTTGAAAATGTTCTTCATTTTGAAGTCGAAAGGAAAATCAACAAGACGCTTTCCAACAGTGTTGGTTTATGGCACCAACATATATTGAGTCTTGCGCCCGGCTGGGTGGATCTTGGCTCTAATGGCGGCGGCATTGACCTCAAAATGGAACCAGGATTCACTGATTCGCGCTTCGGAAAGCCTTTAGTCGCAGAAGTAAAGAATCGCTTTAACACAATTAAGGCTTCTGATGAGAAGGAAGTATGGGATACCTTGGATCTTGCAGCGAAGACCCATGGAGCTATAGCCTATATTTTCCAGATTGTCCCCAAGACTTCTGAGCGATATGACCGACCTTGGAAGGTGTCGGGCAGGCCTGAGAAAGAAAATATTCGTTGCTGTGATGGTGCTACGGCATATGACATAGTTTTTCAACGTGATAATGCGCTTCATGACCTATACGAAGTTTTCCCGCTTATCATGGATGATATTCTTGATGGTGGAATCAGCGTAAGTAATGATCTTGCTGAACGAATTTATTCTGAAAGTATCCCAAAATAGATTCGCAGTAATAAGTCGGATTAATGTCTGCGGACCCTTACCTGAATATCATTCGATATTGCTGATATTGCAACGGGAAATCTCAATAGAAGATTGCAAAAAAGATTGGCTATCATGCGATATGTGATAGCCAATCTTTTTTGCAATCTTGGGGAATATCAATCGCCATATATCGGCAATATATTGCGATAATCCAAGAATATTTGATGATTAGTCGGTGATGTCGGCTTTGTAGAAGTTCACGTAGGAACGGCTTGGCGTCGGACCGCGTTGGCCCTGATAATGCGATCCGGTGCCTTGCGAACCGTACGGATGTTCGGCGGGAGAGCTGAGCTGGAAAAAGCACATCTGGCCGATCTTCATGCCAGGCCACAACTTCACCGGCAATGTCGACACATTCGACAATTCCAACGTGATATGTCCCTCGAAACCAGGGTCGATGAAGCCTGCGGTGGAATGCGTGAGAATACCCAAACGACCCAGCGAGCTCTTGCCCTCCAGACGGGCGGCAATCGTCGGATCAAGCTTCACATACTCCCACGTGGAACCCAATGCGAACTCACCCGGATGCAGAATCCATGGTTCGCCTGGAGCCACCTCGAACTGCTCAGTCAGCTCGCCCTGATTCTCAGCCGGATCGACATACGTGTACGCATGATTGTTGAACAGGCGGAAGAAACGGTCCAAACGCACGTCAATGGAAGCGGGCTGCACCATTTCCGGGGTCCACGGATCGAGTGAAATATGACCTTCGGCCTGCGCGGCGAGAATGTCGCGATCGGACAGCAGCATCGAAACTCCTTATTGCCAGGCACGCGAATGTGCCGGTATGGCGCTCGCCAACATTCGAACGTTCGCATGGTTGAGCGTGCGAATGCTGGCAATTGCGAAATGATTATTAGCTGGCTCTAGTCTAACGCGGTATCGCTATATCGTGGCTTATATCGGGCTGTAACGATTGCCGTGTGCTTGGTGCGCAAAAATCCGTTGCATCGGATTTTCTGCAGGTTTTTCTATGGGATTCTTCCGCAGGGTTTCTTACAGGATTCCCGGTGCGATATCGTGTGTTGCAAGCCAGTCGCGCAAATCGCTGAACTCGTTGAGACTGACCGCATGATCGAGTCCACGGTAGCTTTTCGACGTGAGGAACGTATGTTCGTCCAACCAGGCGGCGGTTGCGAAAAGCTCCGGCATCGGAATCACGGTATCGTTCTTGCCATAACCGTAGAACACAGGAATATTCAATTCCGCGACATGACTGTCGGCCGGCGTGCTACCGGCGACGATTCCCGGCGCAAGGAAGCCGGAAAGCGAGATTGACGCGGCGTACCGTTCTGGATGAACACGCAGCAGATGAATCGCCAGCAAACCACCCTGCGAAAAACCGATCGGCACCACAGCGCGATCTTCGGGAACATAGTGCGCAACCCAATCGTCAATGGCTTGAGCGGCAGCATAAGCGTCGCGATCCAGATCTTCGCCGGACGGTACGCAATCATGGAACCACGAATACGCGCCCTGACCGAAACCGAATTCACCGGAGCCAGCCTCCTGCAGCGCGAGCGGCGCGCGTAACGACGCGAAATCGTTGTAAGGGGCCACATAACGCATCATGTCGGCCAGATCGGCCTCATTGGAGCCCCAGCCGTGCAGACAGAGGAACAGCGGTCGTCGTGGAGCCGCATTGCCGTCCCCACGCGAATACTGCACGTGCGTGACCTGCAGCGGCTCGCCGAACCGCCCCGGAACCGCCTGCGATTCGCGTCCGATCAGACCGGTCGGGGTGTTTGGGTTGCTGGAGTCGTGGGAATCGCTGGTCTCGTGCTCGCGTATTTCACTCATGCCTCCAATATACCCGTTCCAGCGGGGCGATCCTCCCAGTCACTGGAAGGATTGGGACGCTGAGTGGCTTGTAAGCGGGGTGATTGTTCCAGTGAGTTGCGGTTTCTGGACTTTGAGTGCGCTGCCAGCGGGCGGATTCTCTTACTGACTGGAGGAATCTGGACTCTGGATGGCTTGTAAGCGGGATGATTGTGCCAGTGGGTGGAGGTTTTGGGACGTTGGGCGGCTTGCTGGCGGGCAGATGCTCCCACTGACTGGAGGAATCCACCCGTTGAAGGCAAAAAGAAACCCCGGTGGAGAGAAGACCACCGGGGAGAGAAAGGAGAGAGAAGAAGAAAGGGTTCAATTGTCGGGAACTGCTGGGGTTCCTGGTCGGCTCTTTTGCTGACATCTCCTATATAAGCAGACGATGCTGAGTACATGTCTGGTGTTTTCTGGGAAATTTCTGAGAATTTCAATTCCCCCCGTGTTTTAGATTGTGGAACGGCCTCCAGTTTGCCGCCTTCCACGCCGTGTTCCGTTCCCGCAGTTATCTCGTCCTCCACGCTTCCAAGTTCGTCCGCAAACAAACTCATGGCGAATCACCGGCTCACGTCAGCTTGCTGATCCCATCAGATCAGCGGATGCTAGATCTGCGCGTCGGCGTCCACGCTCATCACATACACGTTGCGTCGCAGCTGCTTAGATTGTGCACGCGTAATGTCGCCCGCCTCGTACATGTCTTGGATCACACCCAGCTCGATACCGTAGCTTTCACGCTTCACATCTTCCGCCTGCGCCTGCGCCTCCGCGCTCGTGCCCATATTCGGGCGCGACTTCAGCGTAGCTTCGCCTCGTCGGTAATCCAACAGCAGTGCCGAACAATGTTCCGTATTGTACGTGTCGCGGCCCATCTCCTCATAAAGGCGGTCGATCACATGTTCGATGGCATCCACCTGCACCACGCGGGTGTGCGCGAACAGCTCGTCGTCGCTGAACAGCGGGGTAGTGCGGCGAATGCGGCTGTTTACACGCTTCAACATGGTGCCCGTACGCCTCTGCAGCGCCCTGAAGCGGCCTTTGACTCGCCAGATGGTGCGTCCGGAATTATGTTCCGTTTCAATATGACGCAGCGAGCTCATGATCTGGTCAAGCAGGCGCTCGCATGCTTCGATTTCCAGATCGTGCGCTGCCTTGTCGTCGTTCGGCGTCGCTTTGACTTTCGCCAGTCGCGCCTTGACGTATTCCTTCTCCCAGTTGAGCGCGTCGATCTGCAGTTGCATATACCCTTGCGGATCGATTTCTCCGATGCGCTGCTTCAGTCTTGTGATACGTTTCGTATACGAGTCGATGATCATCAGCACCGCACGACGATTGTCGGGGGTGACTCGTCCCGTCAGTTCCTCCACGGTCCGTCGCAACACTTCGATGGTGATTTCGGTCATTTCCACGGAAGTGTCTTTATTGCGATTCGGCGCCAGCAGTGGCAGCAGGAAGTTGGCGAGCAGCAAGGTTACGACGATCACGCCACCTGCGATGAAGATCAGTTCGTCACGCATGGGGAACCACGCGCCTCCCGTAATGGTGTACGGGATCGTGAACATCAACGACAGAGTGATGGTGCCTTTCGGCCCGCCGAACGTCATGACCGCGGCCGAACGCCAACGTTGCTTCGTCATCTTACGTCGCTTGCCGGTGACGGTATCTCGCGCGAGACGTAGCATCAATGAAATCCACAGGAATCGCATGACGATCACCACTGCGGAAACCGCAAGAATCGCAGCCAGCAGCAGCCAATTGCTGACCTGAGGATCATCCCAGCTTGTACTCATCGCATTCGGTAGCAGCATGCCAAGCAGAATGAACACCGTGCCGTTGAGCGTGAACGAGAATACCCCCCATACGCTTGATGAAACAATGTTGGTGCGCGCAACATTCGGGCCGATGCCAGTGCGGTCGAAACGGATGATCAAACCGGCCGTCACTACCGAAAGAATGCCGGAAACATGCGCCGCTTCCGCGCCCAAATACAGAATGAACGGCAGGAACAATTCCATCAAAATACGGCTTGTGGTTGTCTCCCAGCCGAAGGATCGGAGCGTTTCGAATAGCATGTCGGCAACCATGCCTACCACGAGGCCGAAAATAGCGCCGCCGAAGAACGAGAACACGAACTGTGCGGCCGAATCGCCCACTTCGAATACGCCGCTGATAGCCGCCGCGATCGCAAACTGGAAGCCGACAATGCCGGACGCGTCGTTGAACAGGGATTCGCCCTTGAGCACGCTGGTTTGCCGTTGCGTAAGAGCGGCTTCCTTGCCGAGCGAAGATACGGCGACCGCGTCGGTCGGTCCGAGCGCGGCACCGAGCGCCAAAGCCGCGGCAAGGGGAATTGCGGGCCATGCTGCATGCAGTGCGAAACCAACGGCAACCATCGTAGCGATCGCTAGTCCAATCGCCAATGAAAGTGACAGTTTAACGGATTTCAACAGCTCGCTTTTGTCGATCTCATGCGCTTCCAAATACAGCAGTGGCGCAATGAACAGCACCATGAACAGTTCCGGGTCGAGCGTGACGTTCGGGAAAAACGGCAATTGCGATGCCAACGCACCCAACGCGATCTGTACAAGAGGCGTGGAAACCTTGGGAATGAAACGGCTGATAAAGGAAGACAGCACAACCGCGGCGATAATACATAAAATCAATTCGAATACCGCCAACGTGCCTCCTTTGCGCGCATTTTCCTAACTCTTCCAGCCTACCAAGAGGTATTTATGGGCGTGTTTCGTCTTTTGCCTTACGCGAGTGGAATCGTATAGTGGCGGATATGCAGTGGAGTGACGACATGGGACTCGCGATCGAGTTGGCTCGCGAGGCCGCCGCGGAGGGTGAGGTGCCGGTCGGCGCCGTCGTGCTTGACGCTGGGGGAGCGGTGATTGGTCGGGGGCGCAATCTGCGCGAGGCGCATGTCGATCCGTTGGCGCACGCCGAGGTCAAGGCCATGACTCAGGCCGCTCGGTCGCTTGGTACGTGGAATCTTGCCGACTGCACGTTGATTGTTACCTTGGAGCCGTGCCCGATGTGTGCCGGCGCGTGCCTGCAAACGCATGTCGGACGAATCGTGTTCGGCGCGTGGGATGCCAAATTAGGTGCATGCGGTTCGATTTGGGACATTCCGCGTGACCCTCACGTCGGTCATGTTCCGGAAGTCGTTGGTGGTGTGCGCGAAATGGAATGCGCGCGATTGATGACTGATTTTTTCGCTGGAAAACGATAATTGCGGTTTTACAGTCGCAAAAAGCGTAAGAAATATTGAAATACCAAGTAAATCTCGGTAAAGATGATTGTGATTTCAACAGTAATGTTTACGTAATGGTATTTCTTGCGATTCCGTGGACGCAAGAAATACTTTCCGAAAGAAAGAAACACGCTCGGCGACGTCAACAAATGAAGCTTGTCATACCATCTAAGATGACAGTACAAGACAATCGCAATATGTAAAGGATGCTGCAATGACGCTCATTCAAACCTTCCATGGCAACGCTACCAACGGTACCGAACTCACTGCGGTCTACGCCGAACAGCCAGCCGCAAACGTGGCGTTCGCACTCGTATTCCCCGGCAATGATCTGCCACGACTCGTGCATTGGGGCCGCCCGCTCGTAGCCCCGGCAACCGTGATCGACATGTTCGACGCGCAAATGCCACAGCGCGTTTCCGGCGCGCTCGACTACACCTCATGGCCGAGCGTGCTGCCCACGCAATCCGAATCCTGGATCGGCGCAACCCGCTTTGATGTGCGTCGCGACGGCGTGGAACTGTTCTGCAAGTTCACAGTCACCAATATCACCGCCGAAACCGTGGCAGCTGGCAAAACCTACGTCATGGGCGAAAAAGACGGATACCCGAGTTGGAGCGTGGCCGACGAACCCAAGCAGACCCCGACCGTCACCGTCACCGCCGAAGATGCGGAACAGCATGTGAAACTCATCTGGACCTGCGAACTCGACGAAACCGGGCTTATTCGCCAGAACGCCGAAGTCGTGAACGCCGGCGAAGGCCAGCTCGAAGTCGGCAAGATCGAACTCGCATTCACCGTGCCGGCCGACGCCAACGAAATCCTCACCACCACCGGCCATCATCTGCGCGAACGCTCCCCGCAGCGCCAGGACTTCACCCTCGGCCGCTTCGCCAAAGCATCCATGGCCGGACGTCCAGACTTCGATGCCACCCTACTGCTCAGCGTCGGCGAAAAAGGCTTCGGCTTCACGCACGGCAACGTCTACTCCGCACACGTGGCATGGAGCGGTAACAGCGTGCTTTCCGCGGAACGTCTGCCCTACACCAGTGGCGTGATCGGCGGCGGCGAAGTGCTGTTCGGCGGCGAAATCAACCTCGCCAATTCAGAGTCCTACACCACCCCATGGCTCATCGGCTCCTACGGCGAAGGCCTCAACGAAGTCGCAGCCCGCTTCCACAGCTACATTCGCCATGTGCACCGCGACTGGCTCGCTGAACATAACATCGCACCCAAGCCGCGCCCAGTCATTCTCAACACGTGGGAAGCCGTCTACTTCAACCATGATTACGATACCCTCACCGCACTCGCCGACAAGGCCGTGGAAAGTGGCGTGGAACGTTTCGTGGTAGACGACGGCTGGTTCGGCTCCCGCCGCGACGACACCTCCGGCCTCGGCGACTGGCAGATCTCGCAAGACGTATGGCCCGACGGCGAAAAGTCACTCAAGGCGCTCGCCGACTATGTGCATGGCAAGGGACTCGAATTCGGCCTGTGGTTCGAACCGGAAATGGTCAACCCAGATTCCGACCTGTTCCGCGCGCATCCCGACTGGGTGCTGAAGCCCACCGAAGGCCGTCTGCCCATGCAAGGACGTACCCAGCAGGTCGTGGATCTGACCAATCCGGATGCCTGCGACTACATTTACGGCGCAATGGACAAGCTCGTTGGTGAACTCGGCATCGACTACATCAAGTGGGATCACAACAAGCTCGTCACCGAAGCCGTCTCCCCGCGCACCGGACGTCCGGCAGTGCACCAGCAGACGCTCGCCGTATATCGCATTTTCACCAATCTGAAGGCCGCACATCCGGGACTTGAAATCGAAAGCTGCTCTTCCGGCGGCGGCCGCGTGGACCTCGGCATTCTCGAAGTAGCCGACCGCATTTGGGGATCCGACTGCGTTGATCCAGTGGAACGCGCCGACATCCAGCGCTACACCTCGCTGCTCGTACCACCGGAAATGATCGGCGAACACGTGGGCGCATCACCGGCACACTCCACGCACCGCGCAACCACACAGGAACTGCGCATGGCCATGGCCTTCTTCGGACACATGGGCATCGAATGGAACCTGCTCAAGGAATCGCAGGAAGACATCGACACACTCGCCGAATGGGTCGCCGAATTCAAAAAGCATCGCGAATGGTTCGCAGTCGACACAGTCGTGCATTCCGACGCCGCCGATCCGGCAGTGCGCCTGGACGGTGTGGTCATGCCCAACAAGGCAGCCGCCATCTACCGTTTCACCCAGCTCACCACCTCGCAGACCTACCCGGCCGCGCCGGTACGCCTGCCCGGCCTCGACCCAGACAAGGTGTATGAGGTGTCTCCGCTCGACGTGAGCCTCGACCTCGCCAAGCAAGACATCGCCAACGGACAGAGCCCGCTCGGCTGGTGGAAGGTCGAAGGTGTGAAGATGACCGGCCGCGCGCTCGCCACGTACGGCATCCGCCCGCCGGCACTGCACCCGGCACAAGCAGTCCTTTTCAAGGCCGTGCTTGCGCCCGTCGAGAGCGCTGAATAGGCCGTAATCGCATAACAAAAATCCTCCCTGAACAAAAGGGAGGATTTTTGCATTAAACAATCAAGTAATCAATCAGCCAACATATTGCCGAATCGCCTGCGCTGCGGCAGCTTTGGCCCACAAAGCCCAATCGTGGTCGGGAATTTCAAAATCCACTGGTGCGGCCTGGCTATGCCGATACATGTTGATGCCGTTGCGCAAGTCGTCAATGCCGAATTTTGCGATGAACGACGATTCTCCGGCGATCATGATTTTGTCTGGCATGGCAAGATTGGCGATGGTCGCCACCAGGGTGCCGAGACGGAAGCAGGTGCGGTTCACCAGATTCGTCGCCTGCGGTTTGTTCGCGCGTGCGTCACGTGCGAAATCGTCGAATGATGCGGGATGTCCGATGATTTGCGAGTATTCCGCCGCTATCGAGTTGTCGGACAGGCATTGCGCGCATCCTTTGTGTCCGGAAACGCAGCGCGGCCCATCCGGATCGACCAGAATATGCCCGACCAAACCGTAACTTTTATCCGGACAGCTTACCAGCTCGCCGTTGAACGTCAACGAATAGCCGACGCCCGCGCCGAACGTCAGCACCGCGAAGCTATCCAATCCAACACCGGACCCAAACAGGCAGGCATCAACGACCAACGAATCGATGTCATTGTAAATGCCCGTCGGCAATCCAGTAGCCTCGTGAACCATAGCGGAAAGCTCCACGGGCTGCGACCAGTGCATGAACGGTGCGAATGTCACTATGGCATCGTCGACGACATGTCCGCCCAGCGAGATTCCCACGGCGCACGGTTTCGGCCATCCCGCCATCTCTGCCTCGTCGGAACAGTCGACTGTCAGTTGTTTGATCAGCGCGACCACAGTTTGCGGCGACGAGTCTTCGATTTCCAAATCGTGGCATCCGGTGATAATTTGCCCGATTGCGTTGACCGCAACCGCTGAAATATGCGACGCGTTGATTTTCATGCCAACGAAAGAGCGCGCGTTCTCGATTATTCGCAATCCCGTTTGCGGACGGCCGCGACGTTCCGTATTTTCTTTCTGAACGAAACCCTTCGGCAGTTTGCCGACCTTGCCGGACGGCATCGGAGTCTCCTCGATCACACCTGCATAAATCAGATCGCTGGTAATACGGGAAACCGCCCCCTGCGAAAGTCCTAAAATCTGCGCCAAAGTAATGCGTGAAATCGGACCGTATTTCATGACGCAAGCCGCGACTTTATGGGTATATTCCGAGCCTTCAAACCACTGTGGCAGAGGTGAAACTGCCATCTGCACCATCCTTCGTGCTCTCGTTCGCGCACATCGTGCGTCAAATTACTTTCTCAGAGTAACAAAATCTCGTCGTTTTTGTTTTCCGCCCCGCACAGGCGCGCTGAGCTGGGAATGAAAACCGCCCCCTTCTATAATTCTCAGTAACGGTGGTGTGGTAAGGAAGCCGCTCCACCGTAATAGAGAAAAGATACAAAGGAGTCGAGAATGAAACCTGATTCCACCACTAGTGTAGGTAAATTCAGGAGGATTGTATACCGCGCTCTCACGGCCACATGCGCAATCGCGTTGACGGCCGGCCTTGCAGGTTGCGGCAACAGCACCGCTGGAACCGTCACTTTGGATTTCTTCCAATTCAAAGCCGAAGCGGCGGACTGGTTCACCGCAAAAGCAAAGGAATTTGAGAAAACCCATCCCAACATCAGAGTCAACGTCAATAATTCGTCCGACGCAACCACTGATTTGCGTACGCGACTCGTGAAAAATCGTGAACCCGACGTCATCACCATCAATGGCGACATTAATTTCGGCATGCTCGCCGAAGCGGGTGTTTTCCACGATTTCACCGACGATGACATCGTCGACGAACTCAATCCAGGCATGGTGAACATCGCCAAGAGCCTTGTGCAAACCAACGACGAATCCAAGAAGCGCCTGTACGGCCTGCCGTATGCGGGCAACGCGTCCGGCTACATCATCAACGCCGACGTGTGGGAGGAAGCGGGCGAGGATCCCGACAACCCGCCGCAGACATGGAGCGAATTCATCGACCTGCTGCAACGCTTTAAGAGCAAGGGCATTGTACCGATCGAAGCGAGCACCGCCGATCCGTGGACACTCCAGGCGCCGCTGGCGTCACTCAACTCCACGCTGGTACCGGAATCCGAATATCTTTCCCTCAAAGACGGATCGAAGAAATTCTCCGACCTGTGGGGCACTGTCAGCGATCAGCTGGTCGAGATCTACCAGAACTACACGCAGAAGAATCCGGCCGTCACTTACCAGCAGGCCACGCAGGATCTGGCCGCAGGCAAAGCCGCGATTCTGCCACTCGGCACCTACGCGATTCCGCAGATCCGACTCATCAACAGCGACGCCAACCTGCGTTTCGCGCAAATGCCGGCAACTGATGATGCCAAAGAACAGCAGCTCACCGCAGGCGATGACGTGATCCTGACCATGGGTGCGCATACCAAGCATGAGAAGGAAGCGCGCGAATTCATCGACTTCCTGATGAACGACGAAAACATCAAGGACTACTCCAAGCAGCAGTCCGCATTTACCCCCTACAAAGACACGTATGTGGGCGATGAAGCGCTGAACGGTGTGCTTGACTTCTACCAGGCGGGCAAACTGGCCGACTTCTGCGACCATTACGTGCCAGCCAGCATCAACCTCGCAGGCTTCCTGCAGACGCTGGTTCAGTCGGGCAACACCGAAAAATTCCTGAACAGCATGCAATCCGAATACGACAAGATCGAAGCTAGAAACTTCAGGTGAGAGGAGGAACGGACATGACTACCGCACATACTGCAAATACTGCGAAGAACTCGGCAAAAACTTCCAAGAATAAGGTTTCGAAATATTCCAAGCGCAAGGTCGATCCGGCATTTTATTGGATGACCGTTCCGGCTGCGATTCTGGTGCTCATCTTCCTGTATTGGCCGTTCCTGCAGGGCGCGGCATACTCGTTCACCAATTCGCAGGGTTACGGTGATTTCAAATTCATCGGATTGAAGAATTACATTGCGATGTTCCAGGATTCTCGCGTTGGTCACGCGTACCTGTTTACTATTTTCATCGCAATTTTGATTACGATCGGCACGAATTTTCTTGGCATGTTCCTTGCGGTGCTGCTGAATTCGAAAATCGCGTTCAAAAACGGGTTCCGTGCGATCTTCTTCATTCCGTACACCTTGTCGGTGCTGGTGATCGGCTACGTGTTCAAGTACATTTTCATGACGCCGCTGCCGGCGATCGGCCAGGCGCTGCATATTGATTGGCTGTCGACGTCGATGATTTCCAATCCGGATTTGGCATGGTTCCCGATTGTGTTCCTGTCGATCTGGCAGGGCGTGGCCTACTCCACGCTGTTGTACTTGGCTGGCCTACAGACCATCGACAACGAGATTTACGAGGCAGCCGCAATTGACGGCGTGAACGCTTGGCAGAACTTCTGGCAGATCACCTTCCCGCTGATTGGCCCGTTCTTCACCATCAACATGGTGCTGAGCCTCAAGAATTCGCTCGGCGCGTTCGACCAGATCATGGCATTGACCAAGGGCGGCCCGGATTCCAAGACCGAAACCGTCTCGTACCTGATCTTCCAGAACGGCCTTGGTAATGGCGAATACTCCTACCAGATGGCGAACGCAGTCACGTTCTTCATCGTGCTGGCAATCCTGGCCTTCGTGCAGCTGAAGTTCTTCAGCGGCAAGGAAAAGGTCTGAGCAAGGGTCTGAAAGTCTGAAGGTAAAGAGGAAATATCATGACTAGCGCAACTGTTGCAAAGACTGCAAAGACTGGCGTTCAAGCGCAAGCAAAGCCGGAGAAAATCCGCCGGGACCACAAGGTCAACTGGTGGCTGACCGCGGTTGTGACGGTGTTGAGCCTCACCGTGCTCGTGCCGTTGTATTTCGCTGTGGTCACCGCGTTGAAGACGCCGGGCGAGGCTGGCACGTTCAGCCTGCCGACCACGTGGGAATGGCATAATTTCGCCGACGCATGGAATAAGGTGAACTATCCGAAGGCCGCACTTAACTCCGCGATCATCACCGTGTGCGCGGTGGTGTTGACGCTGCTGACGAACACGTTCGTCGCGTATGCTGTGGCAAGAAATATGGATAAGCGATTCTTCCGCTTCCTGTATTACTTCTTCCTTGCGATGATGTTCGTGCCGTTCACGGTGATCATGCTGCCGGTCGCGAAGGAAATGGGTTCGCTGCATCTTGATAATCAGCTTGGGTTGATTATTCTGTACACGATTCTTGGCATCGGCACCAACCTGTTTATTGCGATTGGTTTTATTCGTTCGATTCCGATTTCGTTGGAAGAGGCGGCTCGCATCGACGGTGCTTCCACTTGGCGCATTTTCTGGACGATTATTTTCCCGCTGATGGGTCCGATTAATGCCACGATTGCGATTTTGACCGCACTGTGGGCTTGGAACGACTTCCTGCTGCCGTTGATCACGCTGACTGATCAGAGCAATCAGACGATTCCGCTCGCACAGTACGTGTTCCAAAGCCAGTTCACGTCGAACTATCCGATGGCCTTCGCGTCCTACCTGATGGCCATGGCTCCGGTTCTCATCGTCTACATCTTCGCCCAAAAGTGGGTTGTCGGTGGTGTGATGAGGGGCGCGGTCAAGTAAAGGAAAGCCTGGTGGCTTTCCGTTGACCGCGCCGAGCGGGCAGGGCCCCGCGAGGTAGATATGCTGTCCGCGACTGGCGCGGTCCTTAATTGCAGGACGCTGTTAAGTGAACAGCCCAGTGGTCTGTTCATAGGCTCCCCCTGAGCGAGCCGATAGGCGAGTGAAGGCAGGGATAACGCGGCCGTAGGCCGTCCGTTCAGGAAGTAACACTTCACAGCGCCGAGCGGGAATCCTCGTTTCCCCTTTTCCGAGGATTCCCGCTTTTTCGTATATATCAGCGGCTGTGCGTCGATTCTGCGTGCCTGACCTTTTATACCTTTGGCTTCTATCGCTCTGCCCCCGTACTCGAAAAAGCCGGTTTTCCATCATCGAATGAATTCCGCTGCATATATGGGGGCGCAATTTCCGCTGAATTGCATCGAAAGTGTACCCCCAAACCCGAAAAACTCGATTTTTTCGATACGAAACCGAATTATTCGCTTATTTACTCGATCGGCTGGAGTCCCGTCCGACGTCCCTTCCCGTTCACCGTCCATCCAATCGCTATTCGTGAGTGATGGGCCGCGTCGTATCGCCGGGCGTCAGCACGGTCTGGATGATTGTGCGCGGCTCGTCCAGTGTTTTCTTTGCGGCGAGATCCAATGTTTTACGTGCCGCGATTCGTCCGATTTCGCGCGCGGGCTGCGCCATGGTAGTCAGCTTGATGCTGGCGGCCACATCCGATCCGTCGTGCCCGGCCAGGACATGTCTTCCGGCACGCGCACGCCGTTGCTGCGTAGTTCGTGGATGACGGGCAGCGCGTAATGGTCGGACCATACGCATAGCGCGGTCGGCCGCTCCGGCAGCGAAAGAATCGTGGCGACGTCCGATTGCTGCAAGCTGGGGAATCTATTTCGGAACGCGTCTCCTATGGGGAGGTTGTGGTTTTCGAGGAATAGCGATTGTCTCGTTCGTCGCCAGCATTCATTTCCCGCTTGTCGAAACGCGCCGCGGGCAAGAAAGAAAAAACGCTTTGCATACCATTGGACATAGCAAAGTTCACCCATTTCACTTAAGCAAAGGAGCCTCATCGAAATGACTGATTTCAATCGTTCCGTCCTTCCCGACGCCGTGCGTTCCAACGGCGCTACCCCGAACCCTTGGTGGGCCAACGCGGTGGTCTACCAGATCTATCCGCGTTCCTTCCAGGACACGAACGGCGACGGCGTCGGCGACCTGAAGGGCATCACCAGCCGTCTCGATTATTTGGCCGACCTCGGCGTGGACGTGCTGTGGCTGTCCCCGGTCTACAGGTCGCCGCAGGACGACAACGGCTACGACATCTCCGACTATCAGGACATCGACCCGCTGTTCGGCACGTTGGAGGACATGGACGAGCTGCTTGCCGAGGCGCACAGGCGCGGTCTGAAGATCGTGATGGATTTGGTGGTCAACCACACGTCCGACGAGCATGCCTGGTTCCAGGCCTCCCGCGACAAGGACGATCCGCATGCCGACTGGTATTGGTGGCGTCCGGCCAGGCCGGGCCATGAGCCGGGCGCTCCGGGTGCCGAGCCGAACCGGTGGGGTTCGTATTTCGGCGGTTCCGCTTGGCAGTACGATCCGAAGCGCGGCGAATACTATCTCCACCAGTATTCCAGGAAGCAGCCGGATTTGAATTGGGAGAATCCGGAGGTGCGCAAGGCCGTCTACAGGATGATGAATTGGTGGATGGACCGCGGCATTGACGGCTTCCGTATGGATGTGATCACGCAGGTTTCGAAGACTGCTGATAAGAACGGCAAGCTGCCGGGAGAAGACGGCTGCGAGATTGAGGATTATCCGGTTGGTGAGGAAGGCTATTCCAGCCCGTTCCCATGGTGCTCCGACGGTCCGCGCATCGACGAGTTCCTTGCCGAAATGCGCCGCGAAGTGTTCGAAGGCCGCGAAGGCTACATGAACGTCGGCGAAGCGCCGGGCATCACTCCGGCCCGCAACGAGTTCATCACCGATCCGGCCCACAGGGAGCTTGATATGCTGTTCCTCTTCGACCACGTGGGCATCGACCAGGAAGATTCCAAGTGGAACACCGTGCCGTTCGAAGTCAGGAACCTGCGCGCCCGTCTCGCCGACCAGCAGGAGGCCGTGAAGCACGCCGGCTGGGCCAGCCTGTTCTTCTGCAACCACGACCAGCCGCGCGTCGTGTCCCGTTGGGGCGATGACACGGACCGCGAGTCGCGCGAGCTGAGCGCCAAGGCGTTCGGCATGCTGCTGCACATGCACCGCGGCACCCCGTACATCTACGAGGGCGAGGAGCTGGGCATGACCAACGCCCATTTCACCGAGCTTGGCCAGTACCGCGATCTGGAGGCCATCAACGCCTACCGCCAGCGCGTGGAGGAGGCCAAATGCCAGTCTCCGGAATCGATGATGGCGGCCCTCGCGCTCATCGGACGCGACAATTCGCGCACTCCGATGCAGTGGGACGCCTCCAGGTACGCCGGCTTCACCGCGCCGGACGCGGCGGTGGAACCGTGGATCGGCGTGAATCCGAATCATGTCGAGATCAACGCAGCCGAGGAATTCGACGATCCTGATTCCGTGTACACGTTCTACAAGAAGCTCATCGCCATGCGCCACAATAACGCGACCGTCGCGACGGGCGAATGGGATCTGGTTGCGGCGGACAGCGAGCAGGTGTATTCCTTCACGCGTACCAGCGGCGACGATACGATTCTCGTCATGGTCAATCTCTCCGATAGGACGGCGCAGGTGCCTGCTGAGGTCGCGCAACTGCTTGAGGATGGCGTGGGCGAGTCGCAGGTACTGCTCAGCACCTATGATGCCGTGCATGGCGTGAAGTCGATCGCTCGCGGCGAGCTCGCTCGCTGGGAGGGGGTCGTGATCCAGCTCTGATCGATCTTTCCTATAAACTCTCTGCAAAGCGTTCGTACGATTCATCACGGAATCGTACGAACGCTTTTTAATGCGATTGTTGTACTGCGATTATCCCTGATTACCTCCGATTGCGTTTGTGAGCAATCTCAATTTCGTAAGTATTTGCGCAAATAATCTCACTTTTGATGGCAAAATCCGCATGATCAGGCAGTTTTGGCAGACGTGCGCTTACAATAACGCTCATGGAACAAAACGAGGTTCTCAAAGCATTGCAGCGCAATCACGCAGCTGAACTGAAACTAGCCGCCGAACGATTGAAGGGCACTGCACGCCATACGGAAGTCATTCCGTCCAAGGTGCTGTCCGACATGACCGGACATGAGATTCTGCTCAAGCCTGAGAATCTCCAAGTTACCGGATCGTTCAAGATTCGCGGCGCGTACAACAAGATCGCATCCCTGAGCGACGAGCAGCTTGCTCGCGGCATTGTCACCGCTTCCGCAGGCAACCATGCGCAGGGTGTGGCATATGCGGCTCGCGAACGTGGCGCGAAGGCAACGATCTGCATGCCGCAGATCACTCCGCCGCTGAAGGTCGACGCCACCAAGGCGTACGGCGCAGACGTGGTGCTGTACGGCGAAGTATTTGACGAATCAGCAGCCCGCGCCCAGGAATTGAGCGACAAGGAAGGCATGATTTACGTGCCGCCATTCGACGATTACGAGGTGCTGTGCGGTCAAGGCACTATTGGTCTCGAGATCCTCGAAGACGTGCCGAACGTTACCGATGTG
Source organism: Bifidobacterium catenulatum PV20-2 (assembly GCF_000800455.1). NCBI lineage: Bacteria > Bacillati > Actinomycetota > Actinomycetes > Bifidobacteriales > Bifidobacteriaceae > Bifidobacterium > Bifidobacterium catenulatum. The sequence goes on along the minus strand of NZ_CP007456.1, from coordinate 2,235,604 downwards.
GTCGTGCCGCTGGGTGGTGGCGGCCTCGGTGCCGGCGTGGCACTTGCCATCAAGACGTTCAAGCCAGAAGTGCGCGTGATTGGTGCGATTCCGGAAGGCAGCCCCGCGTGGAAGAACTCGCTGGCCGCTGGTCATGTGGTCGCCGCCGACCAGGTGCGTACGTCCGCCGAAGGCGTTGCCGTGAAGCGTCCGGGCGATCTTACGTTCGCGCTGCTCAACGAATTCCTTGATGACATCGTCACCGTGACCGAGCGTGACATCAACGAGATGATCCTGCTCATGCTCGAAAAGCACAAGCTGGTTGTCGAGGCTGCTGGCGCCGTGTCTCTGGCTGCGCTTGAGCATCTCAACCTGCGCTCACGCAAGTTCGCCGAGGCGAAGGGTCCGCATGTGGTGGTGCCGATTCTTTCTGGCGGCAATGAGGACACCGTTTCCATCAGTGCGGTGATTCAGAAGGGCATGATCGCCCGCGGTCGCATCATGAATTTCGAGGTCGAGCTTCCGGACACCCCGGGCCAGCTTGTCAAGGTGGCTACGATTCTGGCCGAGCAGCGCGCCAACGTCATCGCGCTTGACCATGACCAGTTCAAGGCCTCCAGCCATTACACCGATTCGGTTTCCTTGGGCGTTACCGTCGAGACCAACGGTCCCGAGCACATCGACCGCATCCTTGACGCGATGCGCGCGGCCGGTTTCCAGCCCAAGCGCATCTACTGATTTCTACTGATTTCTGCTGATTTCAGTACCAGCTTTAACAAATAAGGGTCTTGGAAAGCCTTGCGATGATTGTTGATTGTCGCGAAGCCCTCCAAGACCCTTTTTGTTGCTTTGTTGCGCGGCCAGCTGTTCCGTCATTCGGATTTCCGTTGTCCGAACATTCGGATTTTGGTAGTTGGAAAATTCGGATTATTGTTGTTGAAGTATTCGGATTTTTGTCATCCAAAAATTCGGATTTTGGTAACACCCAGGCAAAACCGACGCAATGCCAACGAAACTGAGCCAGTGTTGTGAAGTGTGCGGAGAATGGAAGCGAGATGTGATATGACGGAAAATAGCAATCAGCAGGTCAAGCCGCAAGGTTATCGCCCGCGTATTGTCGATCAGCAGATCGAACGCTACATGCGCATTTTCGGTGCCGTCGAAATCGCAGGAACGAAATGGTGCGGCAAAACGTGGTCCGCACGTCAGCATGCGGCAAGTATTACTTATGTTGACCGCGGTAACAATCTTATGGCCGCGCAATCCGATCCGTCGCTAATGCTGTTGGGTGAACGTCCGCATGTTATTGACGAGTGGCAGCTGGTTCCGCCCATTTGGGATGAGGTGCGCCACAAGGTTGACGACGAGCCGGGGGAGAAGGGGCAATGGCTGCTGACCGGTTCTTCCACGCCCATGCATGACAAGCGCCCGAAGCATACGGGCGCTGGGCGTATCGGGCATGTTCGCATGAGTCCGATGTCGCTTTTCGAAAGTGGCGATTCCACGGGCGAAGTGAGTTTGTCATCCTTGTTTGAAGGCGATTTCAACCCTGCGAAAGTGGAGACGCCAACGGAGCGTCTGTTCGATTTTGTGTGCAGAGGGGGATGGCCGGAAGCGCAGAATCTGCCGGTTTCCGATGCGCAGATCCTCATTCGTGAATATGCGCACCTGACGCTGAACGAAGGGGTGTCTAGGCAGGGGCGCGATCCTGAAGTTGCTCGCCGTCTTTTGCGTTCTTTGTCTCGCAATGTGAGTCAGTCCGTCACGTTCAAAACGCTTGGTTTGGATATGTATGGTGCCGAGTTGGATTTGGATTCCGATGTCGCGGACAAACAGAATGATTCCCAGAAGAAAGACCTTCATAAAGACCTTGAAGATTTCATTTCTCCAAGAACGATTAGCGAATATGTGGCCATGTTCGAGCGCATGTTTGTGATTGATGGCGTGCCCGGTTGGGTGCCTCCGTCACGTTCTCCGAAGCGTTTGCAGACTAAGCCTCGCCGTTATTTCGCCGATCCTTCCATCGCGGCCGCCGTGCTTGGCGTGAATCCGCGTGCTTTGCTTGAGGATTGGCAGACGTTCGGTTTCCTTTTTGAAAACTTGTGCGTGCGTGACCTGCTGGTGTATGCCCGTGCGCTGCCTGATATTGGTGATGAGCCGGTCCGGTATTATCACGATGATTCCGGTTTGGAATGCGATGCCATTATTGAGTTGACTGATGGTCGTTGGGCTGGCATTGAAATCAAGTCCAGTCAAAGCAAGGTTGACGATGCTGCGAAGAATCTGCTTCGTTTGCGTGAGAAGTTGCTGAAGAATCCGCAGTCTCGAGTGCGTGCTCCGGAATTTTTGTCGGTGCTTGTTGGCGTGGGAGATTTCGCCTACCAACGCGAAGATGGCATCTACGTGATTCCCATTACTGCGTTGGGTGCATGAATCTTTGAATGTAGAAGATTTCTACATTCAGAAATTATGGAGATTTTCGGCAGCCCTGCGAAATATCAAAGAACTGAAGATGCGCAAATTGTGGGATTCTGGATTTCGCTACTATTTGCAGAATCCATAATCCCATTTTTCATATTTATTGTGCGGCGGCGATGGTTTCGTCGACGAGTTGGGGCAGGGCGACGGCGATATCGTCGTGGATCAGCCGGTCCGCCAAGCGGTCATATTGCGTGCGTCCCATGTTCATGATGGTGATCGGCACTCCTGCCTGCGCGGCAATAGGCACGATGCTTGCCGCGGGCATGACTTCCAGTGTGGATCCTATGACCCACAGTTCGTCGGCTTGCGTCGCAAGGCGATACGATTTTTCGAGCGCGCCGTCCGGCAGTGCTTCGCCGAAATAGACCACGTCGGTTTTGATGAGTCCGTTGCATGGCATGTTGCCGCTGTACGGTAGTCTGCGATGGCAGTGCGGGTCTGGTTCGTTGTCGAGATTCGCCATGATGTCGGCGGTGTCGTATTTTGCATGGCATTTCATGCAGTGCGAGGTACCGATGGTGCCATGCAGATTGACGATGACGTCGCTGCTATTGCCTGCTTTTTCGTGCAGCGCGTCGAAATTCTGTGTGGCGAGCAGTGTTAGCAGTCCAGCCTGTTCCAGTTTGACGAGCGCCTTATGCGCGGTGCCCGGCTGCGTGTTCCATACGGGTGATTCCTTCTGCCAACGCCAGGAATACTTGCGGTCTTCTTCATTGGCGAGGAATGCGTCGATGTCATACACTTTCGTTTGTTCAGGGTGCTTGGTCCAGACGCCGTCCGGCCCGCGGAAGTCGGGAATACCTGCGGACGTGGAAATCCCCGCCCCTGTCAATACTGCGATCTTTTTGCTCATGTATTAGGCATACCACGGTTCATTCCGTCTATGTTGATTACCGACACGGCTTTGACAGCTTTTTCTGACGATTTTTGGGCGGTGATGGAGTTGGTTATGCAATTTGCATTGCGTTTGTCGGTTGGTGACACGCCGTTTGGTGTTTGTTTTTGGTTCACGTGGTCGTTGTTTTCGTGTTCTAGACTGGCCGTGCGGCCGTTCGGAGGCCGTTTTCGACACGCCGAGTGATCGTTGTGTTTCCAACGTTTCCCGGTGGTTTTCGCATGCCCGGGTTGCGTGGAATCGGATTGTGCTGTAGGTTTATCTCTTGCTGCTCAGCACGGCGGCCTCGCTCCTGGAGATTGGGGCGGCTTGCTGGTGTGGTGGTGGTTTGAGAACTCAAGAGCGTATTTGTACTACTTCTTTATAGTCAATGATTGCCAGTCCGTCTTACGGCCCGCGCGCGTTTGGCGTGTGGGTGCCGGGAGGCCGGTCAAACGGGACGGGGTTTTTGCGGACAGTCCGTTTTCCTGATAAACGGATGTCGGTTTCTTATTTTTGAGAGTCACATGTTGGCTTTCTGCAAAGGTTTTTTGTGGAGGGTTCGATTCTGGCTCAGGATGAACGCTGGCGGCGTGCTTAACACATGCAAGTCGAACGGGATCCATCAGGCTTTGCTTGGTGGTGAGAGTGGCGAACGGGTGAGTAATGCGTGACCGACCTGCCCCATACACCGGAATAGCTCCTGGAAACGGGTGGTAATGCCGGATGCTCCAGTCCATCGCATGGTGGTCTGGGAAAGCGTTAGCGGTATGGGATGGGGTCGCGTCCTATCAGGTAGTCGGCGGGGTAACGGCCCACCGAGCCTACGACGGGTAGCCGGCCTGAGAGGGCGACCGGCCACATTGGGACTGAGATACGGCCCAGACTCCTACGGGAGGCAGCAGTGGGGAATATTGCACAATGGGCGCAAGCCTGATGCAGCGACGCCGCGTGCGGGATGACGGCCTTCGGGTTGTAAACCGCTTTTGATCGGGAGCAAGCCTTCGGGTGAGTGTACCTTTCGAATAAGCACCGGCTAACTACGTGCCAGCAGCCGCGGTAATACGTAGGGTGCAAGCGTTATCCGGAATTATTGGGCGTAAAGGGCTCGTAGGCGGTTCGTCGCGTCCGGTGTGAAAGTCCATCGCTTAACGGTGGATCCGCGCCGGGTACGGGCGGGCTTGAGTGCGGTAGGGGAGACTGGAATTCCCGGTGTAACGGTGGAATGTGTAGATATCGGGAAGAACACCAATGGCGAAGGCAGGTCTCTGGGCCGTTACTGACGCTGAGGAGCGAAAGCGTGGGGAGCGAACAGGATTAGATACCCTGGTAGTCCACGCCGTAAACGGTGGATGCTGGATGTGGGGCCCGTTCCACGGGTTCCGTGTCGGAGCTAACGCGTTAAGCATCCCGCCTGGGGAGTACGGCCGCAAGGCTAAAACTCAAAGAAATTGACGGGGGCCCGCACAAGCGGCGGAGCATGCGGATTAATTCGATGCAACGCGAAGAACCTTACCTGGGCTTGACATGTTCCCGACCGCTCCAGAGATGGGGCTTCCCTTCGGGGCGGGTTCACAGGTGGTGCATGGTCGTCGTCAGCTCGTGTCGTGAGATGTTGGGTTAAGTCCCGCAACGAGCGCAACCCTCGCCCTGTGTTGCCAGCACATGATGGTGGGAACTCACGGGGGACCGCCGGGGTCAACTCGGAGGAAGGTGGGGATGACGTCAGATCATCATGCCCCTTACGTCCAGGGCTTCACGCATGCTACAATGGCCGGTACAACGGGATGCGACACGGCGACGTGGAGCGGATCCCTGAAAACCGGTCTCAGTTCGGATTGGAGTCTGCAACCCGACTCCATGAAGGCGGAGTCGCTAGTAATCGCGGATCAGCAACGCCGCGGTGAATGCGTTCCCGGGCCTTGTACACACCGCCCGTCAAGTCATGAAAGTGGGTAGCACCCGAAGCCGGTGGCCTAACCCCTTGTGGGATGGAGCCGTCTAAGGTGAGACTCGTGATTGGGACTAAGTCGTAACAAGGTAGCCGTACCGGAAGGTGCGGCTGGATCACCTCCTTTCTACGGAGTTTTTCAGGACGCCGGTCGGCGTCCGTAGTGTGGCCCGCATGCCGGAGAGAGTCTTCGGAGGGTGTGGGCGTGCTGGTGTGGAAGAGATCGTGGGCTTCGCGGGTTCCGTTGGGGCCTGCGGGGAGTGGTATGGGTATGCTTTTGGGTTCCCGGACCGCCACCCGCGACGTTTGGTCGCGTGCGGTTTTCCGGATGCCCCTGGCGGGACGCCGTGGGTCTGTGGGCCGCGGGCCGGGTCTTGTCGGGGCGCGTGGTGGTTTGAGAACTGGATAGTGGACGCGAGCAATGCAGGATTGTTGTCCTGCTTGCTTTATCGCGATTTCGCCAGGCTCTTTTTTTGGAGTCTGGTTTCGAGATCGATCGTTTTGTGATCATTTTTTACAGTGTGATGATCTGTCGTCTGGCGTAGAAAAGCTATTATCAGGTTTTTCGGGGCGTGTGCCGCCCTGAAGGGCGTATGGTGGATGCCTTGGCAGACAGTACCGATGAAGGACGTTTGAGGATGCGATAAGCCTCGGGGAGCCTCCAACATGGCTTCGATCCGAGGATTTCCGAATGGGGCAACCCGCCGGCCGTCATGGGCCGGCACGGAACCTTGTTGTTCCGGGGGTACGCAGGGAAGTGAAACATCTCAGTACCTGCAGGAAGGGATACTCCGTGAGTAGTGGCGAGCGAAAGCGGATCAGACCAAACCATGGGCGCGTGATACCCGTCGGGGGTTGCGTCCGTGGTGTTGTGGGAGCGTGTGTCCCGGTTCCGACGGACCGGGCGGGAGTCATAAAACGGCTTGCCAGGGGAACAGGCTTGAAGGCCTGGCCGCAGAGGGTGCCAGCCCCGTACCTGGAAGCTTGCCGTCTTCCGATCATGCGTCCCAAGTAGCGCGGGCCTCGTGGAATCCCGTGTGAATCGGCCCCGACCGTGGGGTAAGTCTAAGCATACCTGTCTGACCGATAGCGTACCAGTACCGTGAGGGAAAGGTGAAAAGCACCCCGGGAGGGGAGTGAAAGAGTTCCTGAAACCGTGCGCCTACAATCCGTCGGAGCCTCCCTGGTGGGGTGACGGCGTGCCTATCGAAAAATGAGTCTGCGAGTCAGTGGTGCGTGGCGAGGCTAACCCGTCGTGGGGGAGCCGTAGCGAAGGCGAGTCTCAAAAGGCGTTTTGAGTCGCGTGCCCTGGACCCGAAGCGGGATGATCTAGCCCTGGGCAGGTTGAAGCGCGGGTAAGACCGCGTGGAGGACCGAACCCACCTGGGTTGAAAACCGGGGGATGACCTGGGGCTAGGGGTGAAAGGCCAATCAAATTCCGTGATAGCTGGTTCTCTCCGAAATGCATTTAGGTGCAGCGTCGGTTGATTGCATCGCGGGGGTAGAGCTACTGGATGCTTGCGGGCCCGTGTGGGGTACCAATAGCAGCCAAACTCCGAATACCGTGGATGTGTATTCCGGCAGTGAGTCGGCGGGGGATAAGCTCCGTCGTCGAGAGGGAGACAGCCCAGATCGTCGTCTAAGGTCCCGAAGCGTGTGCTAAGTGGGAAAGGATGTGGAGTCGCATAGACAGCCAGGAGGTTGGCTCAGAAGCAGCCATCCTTGAAAGAGTGCGTAACAGCTCACTGGTCTAGTGGTTCCGCGCCGACAATGTAGCGGGGCTCAAGCACACCACCGAAGACGCGGCAACGGTCTTTTCGACCGTTGGGTAGGAGAGCGTCCCCCGAGGGGCGAAGCGGCGGCGCAAGCCGGCCGTGGACTTCGGGGGAGCGAGAATGCAGACATGAGTAGCGAGAGACGGGTGAGGATCCCGTCCGCTGGATGACCAAGGGTTCCGGGGCCACGTTCGTCGTCCCCGGGTGAGTCGGGTCCTAAGGCGAGGCCGACAGGCGTAGTCGAATGGATGAACGGGTGGATATTCCCGTACCGGCAGCGAACCGTCCGAACTGAACGGATGAGTACTAACCTCCGGTCGCGTGGCGTCGTTCCCTTCGGGGTTCGGGGCTCGCGGCTGTTGGGAGCGTAGTCCTGGTAGGTTAGCGCACAGGGGTGACACGGAATGGGAGCCGGCCGCGGAGGTGGTTTTCCGTGGTCAAGCACGCAGCCCGTCCCATAGGCAAATCCGTGGGACATGCAGGGTGAGGTGCGATGATGGGCGTCCTTTCGGACGCGATATCCGGTGGTCCAGGCCGTCGAGAAAAGCCTCGGCGCGAGGGGCGTTGCCGCCCGTACCCCAAACCGACACTGGTGGTCAGGTAGAGAATACCAAGGCGATCGAGCGAATCCTGGTCAAGGAACTCGGCAAATCACTCCCGTGCCTTCGGTATAAGGGAGACCCCCGGACGTGAAGAGGCTTGCCCTCGGAGCGTTTGGGGGTGGCACAGACCAGGGGGTAGCGACTGTTTACCAAAAACACAGGTGCATGCGAAGGCGCAAGCCGCTGTATATGCACTGACGCCTGCCCGGTGCCGGAAGGTTAAGAGGATCCGTCAGCCTTTGTGGTGAAGCGGTGAATTCAAGCCCCGGTAAACGGCGGTGGTAACTATAACCATCCTAAGGTAGCGAAATTCCTTGTCGGGTAAGTTCCGACCTGCACGAATGGCGTAACGACTTCCCCACTGTCTCGACCAGGAGCTCGGCGAAATTGCAGTACGAGTAAAGATGCTCGTTAAGCGCAGAAGGACGAAAAGACCCCGGGACCTTTACTATACCTTGGTATTGGCGTTAGGCGCGGATTGTGTAGCATAGGCGGGAGGCTTCGAAGCGCGGGCGCCAGCCCGTGTGGAGCCGCAAGGTGAAATACCGCTCTGTTCTCGTTTGACGTCTCACCTCGAACAGTGATCCTGTTCAGGGACAGTGCCTGGCGGGTAGTTTAACTGGGGCGGTTGCCTCCCAAAGAGTAACGGAGGCGCTCAAAGGTCCGCTCAGCCCGGTTGGCAATCGGGTTTCGAGTGTAATCGCACAAGCGGGCTTGACTGCGAGAACGACGGTTCGGGCAGGGACGAAAGTCGGAGATAGTGATCCGGTGCCGGCGCACGGGCGCGGCATCGCTCAACGGATAAAAGGTACCCCGGGGATAACAGGCTGATCATTCCCAAGAGTCCATATCGACGGGATGGTTTGGCACCTCGATGTCGGCTCGTCGCATCCTGGGGCTGGAGCAGGTCCCAAGGGTTCGGCTGTTCGCCGATTAAAGCGGCACGCGAGCTGGGTTCAGAACGTCGTGAGACAGTTTGGTCTCTATCCTCTGCGCTCGTTGGAATCCTGAGGAGGCCTGCCCATAGTACGAGAGGACCTGGGTGGACGGACCTCTGGTATGCCGGTTGTCGCGCCAGCGGCATGGCCGGTTGGCTACGTTCGGGAGGGATAACCGCTGAAAGCATCTAAGCGGGAAGCCTGCTCCAAGATTAGGATTCCTTGACGCTTTTCGGAGCGTCTGTAGCCCGCATGTGGAACACGTGTTCGATAGGCCGGAGGTGGAAGCCCTGCGAGGGGTGGAGCCGACCGGTACTAACGGGCGAACGCGGCACACTTTCCAACCCTTGTGGGTTGGGTCTCGTCCTGTGGTGGTTTTCTCGTTGGATGGCAGGGAACGCTGTTTCTTGTGGTCACAATGATGATGTTGGTAAGGCGTTTTGCTTCGCGTCCGTTGTCCGGTTCCCGGACCGCCACGATCGGAATCGGTCGCGTGGCTGGTTCCGTTTGCCGGCCGCCGGTTTCCCGGTTGGCCGTTGTATTGGTTTTGCGGTGGTCATGGCCCAGGTGAGACGCCCGGTCCCTTTCCGAACCCGGAAGCTAAGGCCTGGTCGCGGCGATGGTACTGCACTCGAGAGGGTGTGGGAGAGTAGCACGCCGCCGCATTCAACGTAATGATATGGGGATCCCCGGTGGAGCTCGGCTCCCGGGGATCCTCTTGTATTTCCGGGCGGATGATCGCCATTCCAATTAACCGCCCGGCATGGCAGGACGGCGGCTTGGCAAGGCCGGGCCGGAAAAGGGAAGGCCGGGAACGGCCGCGAATCCGTGCCACGGTCCATTGCACGAAACGATAGCACGGCAACGCAAGATGACGAGAACATCTCCATCAATCTTATTTTTTATCCGCTTGCGTTCCGGTCTTCGGGGTTACGGGCCTTCCCGGCGGGAGGATCGTTCTGGCCACTGAAAGTTCCAGTACGCCGACAGATCTCAGGAATGTTAAGGGACCTTCTTGCGCTTATCCGATGGTTGAATAGACTGAAGAACTATGCATTATTTCGTACCCAAACGCTGTGTCGAATCGAACAAAATCATGTATCACGACAAAGCAACAGCTCAGCAGGCCGCTGACCAAAGTTGGCGTGAACGCGGCACCGAACTTTGGGTATATCGGTGCGAATTCTGCGGAACCTGGCATCTCACGCATCGCGATCCACAATCCAGCTATACGTACGTTCCATTTAATCAGCAGATTAAACCGCATTCCCGCAAAAAAGGCTACAAACCACGTCGTAAGTAGTTCCGTTAGCGCTCGTCGAGGCGGAAGCCTTGGCGCTTGGCGTTTGGAGCCACGGCCTTGCTGGTCACACCGGAATCGACCGCATTCGACGCGATCTGATCGCTGAACGGATCAACTGGGCGCTCGGTATTGCGCAAATCGTAATACCGATGCACTTCCTCGTCAAAATCTTGTAAACCGGCAAGCAACGTCTCATTGTTCGACGGATACTCATTCTCAAAGAACTGCATAGAACGCGGCATACGCGGCTTGAGTGCGGGATCCTGATCGGGCTTGCCGATCGCAAGTCCCAGCACAGGGTACGTGTATTCCGGAAGATTCAGCAAATCAATCAAAGCCGGAACATCGTTAAGCAGCGAGCCGAGAATCACGCAGCCAAGGCCGAGCGAATAAGCGGCCGTCTCCATCGCATGAAGCGCCAAAACTGCGTCATTCTGCGCCTGAGTGTAACGATAGCTGCCATTCAACGTAAACTCGTCGGAAGCGGTCTCAACGCCCTTGGAAGCTGCGGTGGCTGCATTGCGATGCTCGTCAAGCACAAACACGTACAGCAGTGGCGCGGTCGCGATATATGGCTGCCCGCCGATTTCGGCAAGACGCTTCTTTGCGGCCAGGTTGGTGATGCGGATTGCCGACCAGTCGTTCAGGAATTGGCTGCTTGCGGCATGCTGAGCCACGGTTTCGAGCGTTTCGACGATATCGTCGCTCAGCGGCTTCGGCTTGAATTTACGGATTGAACGACGCTCCAGCAGAGTGTCAACGGTTGCATTATGCAGAATATTGCTCATGTTGCCCATTTTTATCCTACCTGCGTAATTGCGCAAGCAATTTCGCCCACAAGCGCACTTCTTGCCAATCACAGTTTCGTGCAGTTCCAATCGTGGCTTCAATTACAGATTTGAATCGCAAACTGCGAAATGCGGAAGTGGATTGTTTGGGAATTCGGCGAAACTTGCGTTTATTTACAAATCCAGCGAATTTTGCAGTTTTAGTGGCTTTCGCGTGCTTGTCGTGAGTGTCGGCGGTCGACCAGCGCCTGTGATCCACGGTCGGATAGTTGCGACACTAGCGCGCCGAAACCTGCGGAAGCTACGCCGAATACGAGATTCAGTGCCAGTTCCTTGCGTTTGTCGGTGGTGCCGTCCGGTAATACGGCTTTGCGGCCGACCGACTTGCGCCATGCCAGTTCGAACAGTTTGCCGAACACGAGTCCGGCCAGCGTGGGGACGACTGCCTTGAATATCTTGTCGCAAAGATCGTCGGGATCGTTGATTCGCTGTTCGCGCAGGGCGTTCACCTTCTCGTCGACGTTGTGCAGCGACGCCACGATGCGGTCTGCGCTAGATTCCAAGTCAGGCATTTCACTCATGGTTTCCAGTGTAGACCGTGCCGTCGGATTTCGGTTGGATTTCGCCAGCGCATGCGTGCGTTGCGAAGCGCTTAAGACACGTGGTGGAAGATTGCTGGTGAAACGCTTTTCGTCGGCTAGAGTAGGAGTATGACAGATACTCAAGTTGGAGGCAAGGATGCTTCTTCAATCGCGCCCGGCCGCCTGGTATTGCTGCGCCATGGCCAGACTGTGTGGAGCGAATCGGGCCAGCATACTGGCCGCACCAATATTCCGTTGACCGATACCGGTTGCGAGCAGGCCCGTGCGGCGGGTGAGCGTCTTCGTGAGGCGTTCCCTAAAGGGTTTGATCCGGGTTGCATGTTCGCAAGCCCCCTGCGTCGTGCCCAGCAGACCGCGCAACTGGCCGGTTATGGCGATTTCAAAGTGCTTGACGAGATTGCGGAATGGGATTACGGCCGTGCCGAAGGGCGTACACGCCAGGAGGTGAGCGAGGCCGGCGGCTTCCAGTGGGATGTATGGCGCGACGGTCCGCGTTCCCTTCCCGAATCGTTGGAGGGCGACTGGGTTGAGACGTTGCCGGGTGGCGAGCAGGTTCCGGTGCACAGTGGCCCTGGTGAGACGGTTGAGGAGGCTGCCGCGCGCACCCGCGATGCGATCGACGCGGTGATGCCGCTGCTCAATGCCGGTCATGACGTGCTGTTGGTGGCGCACGCGCATGTGTTGCGCATCCTCACCTCGCAGTGGCTGGACGTCGATCCGCATTTCGCGCGTTTGCTGCGCCTCGACACCGCGCATTATTGCGTGCTGAGCCAATATAAGGGAGACAACGTTATCGAGCATTGGAATTGCTAGGCGCGTTGCGCTGGGCTGAATGTCGGTAGCGGGAAGGTGGTCGCATTTCACCAATATTTGGATCGGTTTTTGGACTGAAATTTGGCTACGTCGCCTGAAGAACCCCGGCTTCCGGTACCTGAAGCTGACTGTTGCGAACGTCGGTAGTTTGACATCGTTTACAAGCTGCCGACGTTTTTTGTTGCCGTCAGGCGTCAGGTTTGCGATTTACTGCGATTGTTGCCGTGCGATATGGAGGGTGTGTCGCAAACGGTTTCATAAAGCCGATATGGTGAAAACCGTTGAAAATAAAGGTTTTTGAGAAAAACTTGCGATTGCAAAATCACCCTAAAAATGGTTTTTTCTGCTTACGTTTGCAAAAATGGGAGAAATGCGGCACAATAGTGCATGTCAGGAATCGTGAGGAAGCGATTTCACAGGATGTTGACCAGCGGGTGCTGGGAAACAGGAATGGAAGAGAAAGGTTCGATGATGAATCGTACTATCAAGGCAGCAGTTGGAATGGTCGCCATCGCGGCAATGTCCGTAGGCACGTTGGGCGCTTGCGGATCGAGCTCCAGCTCCGACGATGGCAAGGGCAAGGTCTATTACCTGAACTTCAAGCCGGAATCCAACGACGAATGGCAGAAGCTGGCCAAGGATTACACCAAGGAAACCGGTGTCGAGGTCAAGGTCCAGACCGCTGCTTCCGGTACCTACGAGCAGACCCTGAAGTCCGAGATCGCCAAGTCCGAAGCCCCGACCCTGTTCCAGGTCAACGGGCCGGTCGGCTATCAGAACTGGAAGTCCTACACTGATGACATGACGGACACCGAGCCGTACAAGCAGCTCATCAACAAGGACGTCGCCCTCAAGGATGGGAGCAAGGTCGTTGGCGTTCCGTACGCTATGGAAACCTATGGTCTGATTTACAACAAGGATCTGCTGGCCAAGTACATCGCCACCGATGGCGCCAAGGTCAAGGACGTCAAGGATATCGACAATTTCGATACCCTGAAGGCCGTGGCTGATGACATCCAGGCCAAGAAGGACCAGCTCGGCGTTAAGGGCGCATTCACTTCCGCCGGTTTCGATTCCAGCTCCGATTGGCGCTTCAAGACTCATCTGGCCAACCTGCCGCTGTACTATGAGTTCACCAAGGACAACGTCACCGAGCAGCCGGAGACCATCAAGGGCACCTACCTGCCGGAGTACAAGAACATCTTCGACCTGTACCTGAAGGATTCCACCACCGAACCGACCCAGCTGAGCTCCAAGACCGGTGATGACGCCACCTCCGAGTTCTCCCTCGGCGAGGCCGTGTTCTATCAGAACGGCACCTGGGCATGGACCGATCTGCAGAAGAACGGCATGAAGGCCGAGTCCGTCGGCATGCTCCCGATCTACATGGGCGTCAAGGGCGAGGAGAACCAGGGTCTGGCCACTGGCTCCGAGAACTACTGGTGCATTAACTCCAAGGCTTCCGACGCCGATAAGAAGGCCACTAAGGACTTCCTGAAGTGGGTCGTCACCAGCAAGACCGGCATCGAGGCCCTGTCCAGCGCCATGGGCTTCACCACTCCGTTCAAGTCCTTCAGCGATGTCAAGTCCGACAATCCGCTGGTGCAGGCCGCTGTTGAAGATCAGAACTCCGGCAAGACCGCAGTCTCCTGGAACTTCACCATGATGCCGTCCGAAGAGTGGAAGAACAAGCTTGGTTCCGCCCTTCTTGAGTACGCTCAGGGCACCGGAGATTGGAATGCCGTCAAGACCGCATTCGTGGACGGTTGGAAGACCGAGTACGACGCCGCTCACTGATCTCACATCAGCGGGCTGACGAAATTCAGCCAATCCGGCAAGTCCAACAAGCGACATGTATTGCGAATGCGGTTCGAACATCGTATAGTGCGGCTGCGATCGCAATCAGCATGTCAATCGAATAACTCAATAACTGAATAAGCGACGAGCTGCAATCGGAAGTCCTCTTCTCCTTTCCTGATTGCAGCTCGTTTTTTTATTTAAAAAAACAAAAGATGACGGCGAATCAAGGGACACGCCGTATGTGACGGGATTGCGCCGCAGTAATGAAAGCGCTATCATTTTAACAACAAACAGAGAAGATGTTGATTTAAAAATGTTCTTATCTGCAGTTTGGGAAAATGTAATCGCTGTCATTTGCGACGATGCGAACGAAAGTGAAAACATATGATGCAACAAGAAATTGATACTACCGATCCGGCGTTGTGGTGGAAGCAGGCCGTGGTGTATCAGGTGTACCCGCGTTCCTTCAAGGACTCCCGCGGTTCGGGCTTGGGCAGCATCGCAGGCGTCACCGAGAAGATCGACTACCTCGCCGAACTCGGCGTGGATGCCATCTGGCTGAGCCCGTTCTACCCGTCCCAGCTCGCCGACGGCGGCTATGACGTGGACGACTACCGCAACGTCGACCCGAAGCTCGGTACCATGGACGACTTCGATGAGCTTGCCAGGGCTGCCCACGAGCGAAACATCAAGGTCGTGGTCGACATCGTGCCGAACCACAGCTCCAACCTGCACGAATGGTTCAAGGCCGCCCTTGACGCCGCCCCCGGCTCCCCAGAGCGCGACCGCTACATCTTCCGCGACGGCAAGGGGCCGAACGGCGACCAGCCGCCGACTGATTGGATTGCAAGCTTCGGTGGCCCTGCGTGGACGCGCGTGCCCGACGGCCAGTGGTACCTGCACATGTTCACCAAGGAGCAGCCCGACTGGAACTGGAGGAACCCCGAGGTGCGCGCCGACTTCATCAAGACGCTGCGTTTCTGGCTTGACCATGGCGCGGACGGCTTCCGTGTGGACGTGGCGCACGGCCTCGCCAAGGATCTCGACCGCGACGATCTCGAAAGCTACAAGGTCTGCGAACATGTGCTTCCCTCGGATGGGTCGCACCCGTTGTATGACCGCGACGAAGTGCACGACATCTACCGCGAGTGGCGCAAGGTGTTCAACGAGTACAATCCGCCGGCGTTCGCCGTGGCCGAAGCGTGGGTCAATCCGGATCGTCAGCATCTGTATGCGTCGACCGAAGAGCTCGGGCAGGTATTCAACTTCGAATTCGCCAAGAAGGATTGGATTCGCGACGACATGCATCTGGCCATCGAAGAAGGCTTGGAAAGCGCGGAACGATCCGGCTCTTCGGCAACTTGGGTGATGAGCAACCATGATGTGCCCCGCCATGTCAGCCGTTATGGATTGCCACAGGTTCCTGCCGCGTCGCATCATCAGCTGGCCAAGGATTGGCTGGTCCGCGATGGGGCGAGTTACGTTGAGAACCGCGAACTCGGTACCAAGCGTGCCCGCGCCGCGATTCTTATGGAACTTGCCTTGCCTGGCTCCACCTACATTTATCAGGGTGAGGAACTGGGACTGCCGGAAGTCGCGGATATTCCTTGGAACAAGCTGGAGGATCCCACCGCGTTCAACAGCGTGCGCGAGCAAACCGAAAAGGGCCGTGACGGCTGCCGAGTGCCGTTGCCGTGGGTCGCCGCCGACGCTCCGAAGCTCGATGATCCCGATGACGAATTCGGCCACGATGGTTCTTTCGGCTTCTCTCCTGCGGGTGCCGAACATGATCCGCACCTTCCACAGCCGAAGTGGTACAAGGATTTCGCCGTTGACGTGGAGGATGCCGACCCGAATTCCATGCTGAACCTGTACCGCAAGGCGCTGTCGTTGAGGCATAACCTGATGCCGCAGGACACCGAACTGCAGTGGCTGGACGAAGATCGTCCATCTGACGTGCGGGACGGCGCTGATGGGCAGCGCGGCGGCGTTATCGCCTACCGTCGTTCCAATGGCTGGGCAAGCATCACCAATTTCGGCGAACGTCCGGTTGAGCTGCCGCAAGGCGAAGTCATCCTCGCGTCGGGTGAACTCACCGCGGACGGGCGTTTGCCGCAAGACACCACCGCCTGGCTCCAGCTATAACGCGGCGACCAGAGTCGCTACCAATACCAGCACACGTAGGAATAGCAACAAATCCAACGAAGGAGATCAGCAATGAAGCAGGGAATCATCACCAAAACGTGCGCGGTCGCCGCGGCGTTGGCCATGGGTGTATCGTTGGCGGCTTGCGGCGGCGGCAGCAGCGCTGATTCCGACAAGGGCCATGTGTATTTCATGAACAACAAGTCGGAAGTCGTGGACCAATACAAGCAGCTCGCCGAAATGTATACCGAAAAAACCGGTGTGCAGGTGGACGTGCAGACCGGTGCGTCCGGCACATACGATGCGACCATGAGCTCGGAACTGGCCAAATCCAACGCGCCGACCATGTTCAACATCTCCGGTTTCGACCAGTTCGCAAAATATCAGAAGTATTGCGAGCCATTGCAGGACACCGAAGTGTACAAACTGCTCACCGATGACGGCAAGGCCTACTCCTACACCATCGACGACGATTCGTACACGCTGCCATACGCGGCTGAATGGTACGGCATCATCTACAACAAGAAGATCATCAACGATTACGCCAGCAAGGATTACGCGGTGATCAAGAGCGCCGACGACATCAAAGATTACAAGACGCTCAAGGCCGTGGCCGAGTCCATCAACGAGCACAAGGACGATCTCGGCGTCGACGGCGCGTTCGCGACGCCAGGTCTGGACGCCTCCGACACGTACCGTTTCGCCGCGCATATGGGGCGTATCCCGCTGTACTACGAGTACAAAGATATGAACACCACGTTCTCCAAGACCATCAAGGGCACCTACTTGGATAACTACAAGGATCTGTTCGATCTCGAGCTGGAAACCAGTCCGACCGATCCGAGCCTGGTCAGCTCGAAGACGTACGACGATGTCACTTCCGAATTCGCACTTGGCCAGGTGGCGTTCTACCCGAACGGCGTCTGGGCCTACACGCAGATCAAGGGTAACGAAGTGGCGGATGACGATCTTGGCATGCTGCCGTATTACATGGGCATCAAGGGCGAGGAGGAGACCGGTCCCGCAGGCGTGTATGACGCCAGCTGGGCGGTGAACAAGAACGCTTCCGACAAAGACAAGCAGGCCACGCTCGACTTCATCAAGTGGATGGTCACCGATGACGAGGCCAAGAAGATCCTCTCTCAGGATATGGGCTTCTCCGTGCCGTTCACCACATTCGATGGCGATGAGTTCCAGCCGGATAATCCGCTGACCAAGATTGCACGCTCCTACGCTGCCGACGGCAAGACCGAGGTACGCAGCTTCACCGTTCCGGATCAGCAGTGGCAGGACGACGTGGCTGCGGCGCTTATCGAATACGCGCAGGGCACTGGCGATTGGAGCAAGGTGAAGAGCGCCTACGTCGACGGCTGGGCTACCGAATGGAACAACAACGAGGAATCGTTGGGATCCGTTCCTCAAGCGCAGAAATTCGATCAGCAGGGGTGAGATCGCACCGCTGATTGAAGCCCTGCAAGGGCTTGCGATGAAAAGAGCGGCCTGTGCGCATGATTTGGATTCATGCGCACAGGCCGCTTTCGTGTGCTTTGTCGGTTTCTTTTTATTCCGCCGTCGACGCTATATCGGTGTCGATGCGACTTGTGGTGTTGCGCAGTACCAGCAAGGGATCCTGCAGTTCATGCGGATGTTCCAGAGGTTCGTTGTGCAGGAGTTGCAGGACTTTTCTGCCGGCTATGCGCCCCAGCTCAATCGGCTCCTGGCGAATGGTGGAAAGGTCCGCCGCCTGCGCAATTTCGGCGTCGTCGAATCCGAGCACCGAAATGTCTTCCGGCACGTTCAACTGCTGCTTGCGTAGTTCTTTGACTAGTGCGATGGCGACTTGGTCGGTTTCCACGCAGACGGCGGTGGGGCGTTCCGGAAGGGATAGCAGTTTCGCGGTCAGTTGCGAGGCGAGGTCGGATTTGCTTAGCGGCGCATCATGCGCGTCGGCCGTGAGCATGCTGAACGTGACTCCATCGGCGGCGTTGGCTTGCGCGGCAGCTGCGAAAGCTTTGGTGCGCTGGCTGGTGTTGTAGACCATGTCGGCCGGAATGTAGTCGCTGCAGAACGCGATATTGGTATGTCCCAAGGAGCGCAGCAGTCGTACGGCCATGGTCATCGCACTGTAGTTGTCGATGCTGATGGAGGCGTCGAAATAGCCCGATTTCGAAGGAACGTTGACGCCTACCGTTGGCAGGTCGATGGCTTGAAGCTGGTCTCTCATGGCGGGCATGAGCTGGAATGAGGAAATGATGATGGCGTCCGAGTTGCGGCTCTTTGGCAGCTGGGAGAAGAACCGGTCCAGTTCGCTGCGGTCGGTGATGAAGGCCGGCGTGATGTCATAACCGAATGGCGCGAGCTCCTCATAGGCTCCTTGGAGCACTCCGGAATTGAACCACTCGTTGAGCTTGCCTGAAACCAAGAGGATGACGCGCATGGTTTTTCCGGATGCCAGGGCGGAAGCGCTCTTGGACAGCGTGAAGTTGAGCTGATCTGCCGCCTGCTGGACTTTGCTGCGGGTTGCTTCCGTAACGTTGGTCGCGCCACGGAGTGCTCGGGAAACGGTGGCTTGCGACACTCCTGCCAATTTGGCCACGTTGGCGATGGTCGGTTTGGCCATGTGTCTCCTTTGATGAAAATGGTTAACGCTTCCATAATACTAAAAGCCCGGATTTGCGACGAAAACGCGCTGTAGATTGATGGATTCGTGCAACAGAAATGAAAGCGCTATCACGAAGTGGTGAAAGCGACATGACGGCAACCAATGAACGGTATGCGAACGGCGCGCGCCCGGAACGTCTACTGACGGTGACGCGCCGTCGTGGAACGTACGATCAGCTGTGCCGGGAACGTTTTGAACGGCTGCTCCAGCGGGCGTTCCTCAATTAGATCGAGTGTCATGCGGGCCGCTTCCTGTGCCATTTCGACGGGCTTCTGGCGCACGGTGGTCAGGCCGAGGTCGCGCGCGTAGACGCTATCGTCGTAGCCGATGACGGAAATGTCGTTCGGCACGGTGAATCCGTTGCGTTCCAGCTGGAACATCAGTGGCACGGCGATGCCGTCTTCCTGGCAGGCGATCGCGGTCGGCATGTGGTCGAGGCTGAGCAGCTGCGTCACGACTTTGCTGATGTTGTTCTTGCTTTCGTCGGTAACGAGCACGCGCGGTGTGACGCCGTTCTCTTTGCAGCAGGCCATGAACGATTCGAAACGCCCCTGCACACTGAAGTGGAGCGTCACTTCGCGATCGGTGCGAATGTAGGCGATATCGCGGTGGCCGAGAGTTATGAGATGGCGCGCGGCAAGCTCGGATCCCTGCTTGTCGTCGATGCGCACGGCCGCGCTGAAACCGCGCTCTTCCGGCAGACTCGAGTTGATGCCGATGATTGGCACATTGACGGACTTGAGCTGATCGATCTCATTGGCGTCGATGTCGAAGGAAATGACGATCACTGCGTCGACATTGCGGCGCACCGGCAGCATGTCGAAGAACTCGCGGCGCTCCTCGATGCTTGACATCTGGTAGAGGGAGATGTCGTAACCTGCATTATGGAAGATCTCGTTGAGTCCTTCGATGATGGACGAGCTGAACCACAGGTTGATCCTGCCGGAAACCAGTACCGCGATGCGTAGCGCGCGGCCGGTTTTCAGCGCAGCTGCGGAACGTGAGATGGAAAAGTTCAGTTCGTCGGCTGCTTTCATCACCTTGTCTCGGGTGGCTTTCGACACAAGGTCAGGGCGTGTGAACGAACGCGAAACCGTCGAAATGGATACGTGTGCAAGCTGCGCTACATCTTGAATACTGCTTTTCATATTTTTCCTTGTGACTGCGTACGTTCCAGCATACTGTATTGCAACATTTCTGCAATACATGTATTACAAACGTTTTCATCATAGCAGGAAAAACGTAGAAGTGCTTGATATTGCAACAATTTTAGAAGGTTGCAAAATATGACAACGTTGGTAAAAACACATCTCAAGACATGCGAAAATGACAACGTTTGACATTTTGTGTCATGACGTTTATTATGACGAATGTAAGCACCGGAAAGGTGGAGAACAGAGCAGTGATCCGCTGATTCGGCTAAAAAGCAGGATTCCGCACCGCGTTGTCGCGGTGCTCGGAATGGAGAAGGAAGAAAGCAGGCAAGCTATGATCAGCATGGCTGGCAAGGCGATACGCAAATGGTGGGCGTTGTTCGCGCTACCGACGTTCGCCGCGTTCATTATTGGATTTGTCGTTCCATTCATCATGGGCGTCTATCTGAGCTTTTGCAAGTTCACTACGGTTACCGACGCCGAGTTTGTAGGGCTTAAGAACTACACCCGCGCACTGCAGGATAAGGAATTCCTTCGCGCGCTGGGCTTCTCTACGTTGCTGACTATCGTTACCACGATTGTGATCAACGTGGTCGCGTTCTTCATCGCGTACATGCTTACCAAGGCGATCAAGGGATCGAATATCTTCCGTTCGGTGTTCTTCATGCCAAACCTTATTGGCGGCATCATTCTGGGCTACATTTGGATGCTGCTGCTCAACGGCATTCTCGCGCACTGGGCGCGCTCGCTGACCTATAGCGCAACGTACGGCTTCTGGGGTCTGGTCGTGCTGGTGTGCTGGCAGCAGATCGGCTACATGATGATCATCTACATCGCCGGTATGCAGTCGCTGCCGACTGACGTGCTCGAAGCGGCTTCCGTGGATGGTGCGAATGGCACGCAGACCATGTTCAAGATCATCATTCCGCTGATGATGCCGTCGATCACTGTGTGCTCGTTCCTGTGCGTTACCAACGGCTTCAAGCTCTATGACCAGAACCTCGCATTGACGAACGGCGCTCCGTCGAACATGTCTGAAGGCCTGGCACTGAACATCACCCGCACATTCTATGGCCGCGTCGGCTGGGAAGGCGTTGGACAGGCCAAGGCAGTGCTGTTCTTCGTGCTTGTCGCAATTGTTGCGCTGATTCAGAATAAGCTGACG
Source organism: Bifidobacterium catenulatum PV20-2 (assembly GCF_000800455.1). NCBI lineage: Bacteria > Bacillati > Actinomycetota > Actinomycetes > Bifidobacteriales > Bifidobacteriaceae > Bifidobacterium > Bifidobacterium catenulatum. Next base: position 2,214,572 of record NZ_CP007456.1, on the reverse strand, counting down.
ACTTCCAAGGAGGTGGAAGCATGATTTCCGGAGAAAAGGTCAAGCACGGCGGATTGTGGACCGTACTGTTTTCCTTGGTATCGCTGGCATGGGTTTTCCCGATCGTGCTGGTGATTATTAACTCCTTCAAGCAGAAGGCGTACATCTCGCGTAACGCGTTCTCCATTCCGACCGGCAAGGCGTTCGTTGGATTGGAAAACTATACCCGTGGCATTGAAACCACGAATTTCTTCGCCAGCTTCGGTTGGACCCTGCTGATCACGGTCGGCTCGGTGATCTTGATCTTGGTATGCACCTCGATGTGCGCATGGTGGATCGTGCGTGTGAACAATTGGGTTGCGAAGCTGCTGTACACGTTGTTCCTGTTCAACATGATCGTGCCGTTCCAGATGGTGATGTTCACGCTTTCGAAGCTTGCTGACACGTTGAAGCTCAACACTCCGTGGGGCTTGTGCATTATGTATTTGGGATTTGGTGCAGGCCTGGCCGTGTTCATCTTCACCGGTGTGATCAAGGGCATTCCGCAGTCGTTGGAAGAGTCCGCGATGATTGATGGCGCTTCCGTGCCCCGTATTTTCTTCCAGATTGTAGTGCCGATTATGAAGCCGTCGATCGTGTCTGTTGCGATTCTGCAGGCGATGTGGATTTGGAACGACTACCTGCTGCCGTACCTGACGCTCGACTTGGGCAAGTACAAGACCATTTCCGTGGCCATTCAGTACCTCAAGGGCGGTTATGGTTCCGTTGACATGGGTGCCATGATGGCCTGCCTGGTGATGGCCATCGTCCCGATCATTGTCTTCTACCTCATCTGCCAGAAGCACATCGTCAAGGGTGTAATGGCTGGTGCAGTCAAGGGATGATCGAAGATCATCCCTTGTGGGACAGCGCAGTGCGCTGTCCCATGCACCAGCCTGAGCGAGGCCGATAGGCCTCGCGAAGGTAGCATTGAGCCCGGCCGAAGGCCGGTCCCTAATTGCAGGGCCGGAGGCGGTGCAGTCAAGGGATGATCGAAGATCGAGAAAGAGCCCGAACGAGAGAAATCTCGTTCGGGCTCTTCCATATCCGAATCAGATATCCGAATCCGAAAACTACTTCATATATTTGCGGAACACATGCTCGAAAATCGGCACGTGAATCATAATCATGGTGCCGTAGCCCAAAACGAGTAGCAGGAACAGGCCTTGCGGCATGTAAAACCAGCTGCCGACCAAAAGCGCGATGTAAATCGCGTCGATGGCGGCCATGCCGAGCGTGTGCCCGATATTGCTCACGCCGAATACGAAGGCGTTGCCGAGTGTGCGCCAGAACGAGTTTTCGAAGCGTGACTGTAATGCCCAGATCCATTCGAATCCGATGACCCATACGATGCTCAACGCGAATTTCGGAATCAGCAGCGGCGTGATCTGCAGCACGATCCATGAGTACACGCTGATCGCCCCTGCAATGCCGAAAATCAGCCAATAGCCGGTTGCCTTTACGAAGTTTGACCGGAATGCGGCGAAATAATTGCGGGTGACGGTGCCTTCGCCTGCGAGCGAGCGTCGTGCCGCATCGTGACCGGCGGTCAAGGCCGCGCCGATGGTGATGATCGGAATGCTGGTGACCAACATGAGGATGTTGATCCAAATCGCGTCGACGGCGTCGCTGAGGCCGCGCATAAAGCCGGAGTCGGGTGATAGGAACTTCATGCGTACCAGTCTACTCGGCGGTGCGGCAATCGTTTGCATGCGTACATCGAGTAGCGGTCTGCTGTTCCTTGCGTAGCTTTCTTAGTATCGTTGTCATTGAATGTGCATAAAAAAGTCCCGTCACATATAGACGGGTGTCCGTAAAACAGTTAATCCTCCGTATAGCTTAGACCATGCGGAGGATTTGTTTATGTCTAATCTTCAAACTTGCTGGCGGCAAACGGTTTGTCAAAACCGTTTGCGGACGGCAGGTCCACAGGGGATAGCCGCTTTAGCGGCGCAAGGGGGTGTAGCCACCTTGACGGAACGAAGTGACGAAACATTCTCGGTCGTGCAGTTTTCTTCTGCTGACCGGGAATGAAGCTCCGCAGGACGCACTACTCTCGATAGAGAGTATAGAAGTGCGCCCTTTAGTTCCTAAAGGGTTTTTATCAGTTCGACAAACTTGAATTCAATTTTAATGTTTTATTAGTCTTTACAAATCACCTTTGAACCTTCATCATTGACTATAATTGCCTGGTGGTTGTTAATAGCACAGATATTCAAATCCGAAAAATCAGCCATGATTCTCTCGGTAATTTTCTTAAAGGGTGCCGTGAGATAATGGGGAAGAACATAGAAATCAATCAAATCCAGCCCCTCATTATCTTCTTGAGAGTAATCCTCTGGCTTTTCATCCATTTGTTCAATATATTGAATGGTCGGAGCGCATATAATTGCGCCTGCCGACTCACCGATCATCAGTTTTCCGTTTGCCAATTCTTTCTTCAACAGCTCGTCCGTTTCCGTTTTACGTAGCTGGTCCATAAGGAAGAAAGAATTTCCGCCGGTAAAATATATCACATCCGCATCTTCAAAAACAGCCTGTATCGTTGAATAAGCCTCCGTTGAGATATCAATTTCAGTTACAGATGCTCCCAGTTTTTTGAATAGTTTTCGAGCCGAACCAACATAACCGGTGTAACCTTCATGCAGTGAAGCTGTTGGAATAAATGCGACTTTCTTGTTATCAATTTCTTCTTTTATCAAACTTCCTACGCTTGAAAAGTGCGAACATAAAAACAGTTTCATCTAAATTCTCCTTTATAACTTCTGATTTATTGCTCAATTTCGTGTTCAAATTATACCATAAAACTTGTGAACAATTCTACCGCAACTTTGGAATATATGAGAAAAGTCCGAACAGTTTTCTGCCCGGACTTTCTCGCTCAATCATAAATCAATTCCGCTTTCACAACTTCCTCTGCCTGTGCCTTGCAAGCGTTCATCTGCCGTACCCATTCCATTTGGTTTTCAGCTTTCAGCTGTTCGGCCACGTCGTACTGCTTTGCCAGCTCTGGCATGATCAGCTCCATGCGGTTTCGTGCCGCTTCGTCAATCTTAGCGCAATACTGTCTTACGTACACCCAGCTATGGTGCGTGACGGGACTTTATGGAGTTATATGAGGACGCTTACTTTTCGCCGTTCATGATGGCGGAAAGCGACTTCACGCGCGGCAGGTCGAACACTTCGTCGGTGTGCACCACCTTGTGGTCGGGGCCTGCCAGCGGCACACGCCAGTTGCGGTATTCGCTGGATGTGCCCGGCTGGTTCTGTGAGCGGGTTTCGCCGACGCCGTCCACCAGCGCCGCCTGTAGAAGCACGGATGGCGAGTGGAGCAGCATTTTGTGCATCGCTTCGACGATTTCCTGAATATGATTGTCGACGTCCGCCGCGATTTCCGGCGTGATCAGTTCGCTTTCGACCAGTCGGTCAAGCATGGCCTGACGTTCCGCGGTCGCGGACGCCTGGAATTCTTCGACAGGGCCGGTGAGCAGGTGCAGTTGCTCACGCAGTCTGACGTGCTCGAACTGCAGGTAGCCTGCGGTTGGCGGCAGATCGTGCGTGGTTACGGAAGCCAGCGCATACTTGCGGTAGTCGGCCGGGTCGGCGTACGGGTCGCCGGCGTTGGGGGAGTCGTCCACGCGGGCGAACCATTCCACCATGCAGCCGAGCAGGCCGTGTTCGGCGAGCACGGTGCGCACGTAATCGGGCACGGTGCCGAGGTCTTCGCCCACCACCAGGCCGTTCACACGTGAGGCTTCGATCGTGAGGATTGCGATCATCGCCTCATAGTCGTACGTGACGTACGCGCCGCCGCGTGCGCCTTCGCCCTGCGGAATCCACCACAGGCGGAACAGGCCGAGCACATGGTCGATGCGCACCGCGCCCGCGTGCGAGAACATGTTGTGCACCATCTCGCGGTACATGCCGTAACCGGTTTTGGCGAGATAATTCGGATTGAACGGCGGCTGGCCCCAATCCTGGCCCTGTTGGTTGTAGAAGTCTGGCGGGCAGCCCACGGTGACGCTGCCGACGGCGAAACGTTCCGGATTCCACCACACGTCGGCACCCAGCGAGTGCACGCCTACGGCCATGTCTTGCATGAGGCCCAATGCCATGCCGCTTTCGCGTGCGGCGGTCTGTGCGGCGGTCACCTGTTCGTCTGCAATCCACTGCAGCCAGCATTCGAAGTCGACCATATCGGCATGATCGCGTATGAGTTCGGCCACTTCCGGCGAATCACGGTTCGTCTCCGCAAACCATGTGCTCTCCCACGGAGCACCCCACACCTGGAATGCCACCGACCATGCGGCGAACGCACGCAGATCAGGGCCGGCCGCTTCCTTGAACGCTTCGAAGGCGGCCTGGCGTTCGGCGGAACGTGGCACCTTAAACACGAGCTGCAGCGCCTGACGCTTGTGCCACCATGCGGAGTTGATGTCGAGTTCGTCGGCGTTGTCGTTGTCGGGGGCCACTTCGGTGTGCAGACGCTCGACCTCGGCCTTCGCCTTTTCGTCAAGTCCTGCATATTCCTCAATATCCTGCGGGCGAATGTATGTGACGTTCATGAATCGGCGTGATTCCGGCAGGTACGGCGACGGTTCGAGCGGCTCGACCGGCGCGGTCGCGTGAATCGGGTTGATGAGCATGAAGTCGGCATGCGACTTTTCGGCGGCATCGGTGAGCAGCAGCTTCAGGTCGCCATAATCGCCCACGCCCCACGATTCAGCGGAGCGGATGGAATACATTTGCGCCATCCATCCCCAACGCTGCTTTTCGGCGATCGCTGGTGGCAGGGGCACGCGTGCCGGGGCGCAGATCAGTCGTGCCTCGCCGTGTAGCGGGCCCGCGTTGACGCGCAACGTGTGGTAGCCGGCGGGAATGTCGTCGGGCAGGGTGAATGTAAGCGAGCCGTCGGTCTGCGGGGTCAGGTACATGCACAGGTTGCCCTCGTACTGTGTGCCGTCTTCGAGTAGCAGGCGCAGCGTCACGTCATGGCCTTTCGCGCGGATCGGCGTGGTTGACTCCTTGCCGATGAACTTCACGATGGTCGGTTCTACGAGCGTGTCTGCAATGCGCTGCTTGGTGAGTTCGTACGATGTTTCGATCGCCTCGTCGCTGGACGCGTCCACGCCGAGCGCCGCAAGCACGGAGACGAGCACTTCGTCGCGGATTTCCACGTAGGTTCCGAGCTGGTCGATGTACGACGTTGAGATGCCGTTGAGTTTGGCGAGTTGGATAAGCGGTCGTGCGATGCGTTCCGCGCTTTCGGTTTGTTGGGTTTCCGTCATAGGTTCCTTCTTCCCTGGGCCGTTGGTGGCCAATCATGCTGCATTGCCGCGCGATTAGCGTGCTTCGGTGCGTATGCCAATCGTTCTGCTATGTACTGTAGCATATGATGACATCGTTTTCAATAGGCGTGTTATTAAGCGTAAACGTTGCAGTATTGCGATTTTTTGACTATCTTGCGGATGAGAAACAAGAAAAGTGCTTTTTCTTTTTGACTATCGTTTGCAAGGTGTTTGAAAGCGGATGTGACCGCAGTTTCTACTGTCATTGTCACCGCTGTTTCCGAAGTGCGATAGCGATGCCGCCATGGTAAGGACGGCGTGGCTCGTCAAGACCGACGACGGTACTGCCTGGAAATGGGTCATGCGGTCGCCTTCAGAATTGCAAAACTTTGCACACCGAGGGTCAAAGTGTTGAAATCGACCTTGGTTTCGCCGATTTTGAAAATCTTGCGATAGTGACTATTCGGTAATCGCAAACGTTCGCAATCTGGCGGTTGCGGTAACCTCGTATATAACGCATGTAACGCATTGATTTGCAATGGCGGCGGCTGCAAAGTGGCAATCGCCGCCGCCGGTAAAGCGGCGACGATGCCGACGAAAGGACCTGTTATGGAAAACGTGGCGCATACCCCTAAATATGAGGTTGTGTTCTTCGATTTGTATGGAACGCTTATCGACATACGTACCGACGAACAGTGCGACGCGGCCTGGCAGGCCTTGTATGACGCCGCTTGCGAATTGGGCGCGCAATACGATTCGGTCGAGGCGTTGCGTGAGCGTTTCGAAAAACTTGAGGCGCGCGAAATAGCGCATCAGTCGAATCATGCCATCGTTCGTAGTGGGTGGGACGAGTTCGACATACTACCTGTGTACCGCTCGCTGCTTATGAATCGTAGCGACGAGGCGGAACGCTTGTTGGCATTGCCGCAGGCCGCTCAAAAGGCCGCATGGGCGTTCCGGCAGGGCAGCACCAGTATGATCCGCCTGTATCCTGGGGTGCTAGAAATGATCGAAAAACTACAGGAAGCCGGCATTGTCGTGGCGCTGCTGAGTAACGCGCAATCCTGCTACACCCGCGCCGAACTGGAAATGACGGGACTTGCCGGCGTGCTTGACGACGTGATCATCTCCAGCGAGGAGAAGATCCGCAAGCCCGCGCGCGACTTGTACATGCTGGCGCTCGACCGCGAATTCGTGACCGCCAAGCATGCGCTGATGGTGGGCAATGACGAGCAGAACGATATTGTTGGCGCTCGCACCGCGGGCATTGACGGCGTGTATTTCCGCACGGAGATTTCGCCGGCAGATGATCCGGAAATGTCAAGTTATGCGGTGCGTTCGTTTACCGGCACCGATTATGAGGGATTGCTGGATTACGTGTTGAACGCCTGATCTTGCGTGGCGCGTGGGTTTTGACAACGTTTGCAGTATAATAAAGCAGACTGAGAGGGCGTCGTTGCTCCAACATCCACGCCGTGCGAGTATGCGTGAAGAATGATTTGAGTTGGCACCGGTGGAACCATTCTTCCCGCGATTATGCATGGTTTCCTCGCGCTGCTGAGGATGCGGGGTGCGTAATGATATGAATCATATGCATATTGCATGATTCAAAGATCCTGCTTTTCCCAAGCGTTCAGTCGGTGGCATTGGCGCTGGTCGCGTCATCGCCTTTTTCTTTTATCTCTTCTTGCTTTCTCGCAATGTGCCGGGTTTGCGGCACTGAAATGTGCGGGAATGTACTATCGCAACTATCGCAAGAAGGAAGAAATGCGATGGTAGGGGAGAGATGAAGAAATCGGATATTTCCAATATTTCGGATGCTGAAAGTGTTGAACGTGCTGAAGATGGCGGGCGGTCGAATGCGCAAACGAGCGGGCAGATGAGTGAGTGGTTCAGCAAGAAAGCGGATTGGCTATTTGGTGCAGATCCTGTGGGACTCGACGAATCCGCGCGAGGCATTGTAGTGCTGGTGATCGTCGGCGTGGCAGTAGGGCTACTATCCGGCATGTTCGGCATTGGCGGCGGTACTGTGATCGTGCCCGCGCTGGTATGGCTGGGACTGACGCAACGTAATGCGGCGGCGACGTCAATGCTTGCAATCGTGCCAACCTCGATTTCCGGCGTCATTTCTTATGCGACTTGTGGCAATGTGGACTGGCTTGCCGCGCTGCTGCTGTTTTGTGGCATGTTTGTAGGCGGGCAGATTGGCAGTTGGCTGCTTTCGCGCTTGCCGGAACTCGTATTGCGATGGATTTTCGTAGTGTTCCTCATATTTGTGGTGTTCAATCAGATTAGTTTCGTGCCGTCGCGAGACCAGCACATTGCGATGAGTGCGCTGACCGGAGTTTGCCTGGTGCTGTTGGGCGTGGTGATTGGCGTATTGGCGGGACTGCTGGGAATTGGCGGCGGGGCGCTCGCCGTGCCCGCACTGTCGATGCTGTTCAACGCTTCCGATCTGATTGCGCGGGGCACGTCGCTGCTGGCCATGTTCCCGAACTCGATCACCACAAGCGTGGCAAACCTGAAACGAAGGCTGGTGCATGTAAAGGCCGCGCTGATTATTGGCTTGGTGGCTGCCGTTGCCGCGCCATTCGGTACGTGGATAGCGGGCGCAGTCTCGCCCCGTGTCGGCTCGATTCTGTTCGCCTGCTATCTGTGCGTGCTGCTGATTCGCAGCCTTTTCGTAGCCGTTAAGGCCACTCGTTCCGCCCGTGCCTCTGCCTGACGCGTCGCACCCCCTGCTTGACCGTTTGCACATCATGCAGCAAAAGCATGAGTCATAATTCAGTACTTAGGGGGTATTGGGATGATAGTTGGCGGAAAGAGGATTTGAGATAAGTGTTCACTTTGTGAAGGTGAGAGTTCACGTTTCGTTCGTCCAAAACGCCTCAGAAGTTGGTTTGCGAAATCTAGCGTGGAGATTGCAATACAGCACAGGCTGAAGAAAGAAGAAAAAGATGAGCGATCGAAAGGCTCTCAAAGGAGCGATTGTGGCAATCGCATCCGTAGCGACGCTCGGCGCGCTCGCCGCACCGGCACTCGCCAACGAAACTTCCACTTACAATTTGAACGGCAAGTCCGTTGCGGAACTGGCTCGGCACGGCGGCGCACAGCGCATTGCAGCTATCGGCAACGGCAGCGCCAAGAACGTCATCCTGTTCATCGGTGACGGCATGGGCGATTCCGAAATCACCGTCGCACGCGATTACCTGAAGGGTGCAAACGGCCATTTCGAAGGCCTCGACGCAGTCGGCCAGCCGGCAGGGCTCGGTGACGTCAATGCCGGTACCGGTCAGTACACCACCTTCTCGCTGGGCGGCAACAGCGGTGACAGTGCGGTTGGCAAGGATGACAAGGGCAACCTCAACGCCAATCCGAATCCGGGCAAACTTACCGGAGTGACCGATTCCTCCGCATCCGGCTCCGCATGGGCAACCGGCACCAAGACCTACAACAATGCTGTGGACGTCGACGTTTATGGCAACCCGCAGCTCAACCTGTTCGAACTCGCCAAGGCGGCGGGTAAAGCCACCGGCAATGTGACCACCGCCGAAATCCAAGACGCCACCCCGGCCGTGCTCGAATCGCACTCCACCGAGCGTGGCTGCTACGGCCCGCAGGGCAAGACTGACGGCCGCTCCAACGACGCGCTCAAGCGTTGCCTCGCCAACCAGCTTAAGGAAAACGGCGGCATCGGCTCCATTTCCGAGCAGCTGCTCGATACCCGCGCCGACGTGACCATCGGCGGCGGTTCCAAGTACTTCCGCCAGACCGTGCAAGGCGGCGAATACGCTGGCAAGACCGTGTGGGAGCAAGCCAAGGAAATGGGCTACCAGACCGTCGAGAACGATCCGGCTGCAATGAACGCGCTCGAATACAAGGAAGGCCAGCCGGTGCTCGCCCTGATGAGCGACGGCAACATGCCTACCAAGTTCAACCCATCCAAGGCCACCGCCAAGGACCCGGCCAAAGACGCCAACCCGACCGTATGCACCCCGAACGCCGGCTGGCTCGGCAACCAGGGCTCCTCGCTCGCTGACATGACCAAGAAGGCGCTCGATCTGCTCGAAGCTAACCCTGCCGGCGAGACGAATGGCTACTTCCTGCAGGTTGAAGGCGCTTCCATCGATAAGCAGGATCATGCCGGCAACGCTTGCGGCCAGATCGGTGAAACCGACGATTTCGATCAGGCCATCGCCTATGCCATGAAGAACGTTGACCTGAGCAACACTCTCGTGATCGTCACCGCCGACCACGCCCACACCTCCCAGATCCTCAACGCTCAGCCGGCTTACGCGCTCTCCACCGTGATCAAGACTGCTGACGGCAACAACATGGTCGTCTCCTACGGCACCGCTGAAGCTGATTCCCGCGATGAGGACGGAGGCTACAACGGTGGCGACATGGCTCACACCGGCACCCAACTGCGCATCGCCGCTTCCGGCCCCGGTGCCCAGCGAGTGATTGGCCTGACCGACCAGACCGACAACTTCTACACCATCGCCAACACCCTCGGCCTTGCCTCCACCTCCGATGCTCAGCAGTCGCTCTCCAACGACGCCAAGACCGAAGTCAAGCTCGCCGATGGCAAGTATGTGGCCGAATCCACCGGATTCAACGGCGACGCAGTGCTCTCCTACGAGCTCAAGGACAAGTCCGGCAACGTGGTCGCCGCTTCCGACAGCTCCACTCCGGTCTCCGGCGTGCGCGTCAAGACCGCTCAGACCACCGGCATCACGCTCGACAAGGTCATTGAAGGCAACGAGTATACGCTCACCGTCACTGGCCGCCAGTCCGGCAAGACCGTGACCGTCGACTTCCAGGCTCCGGCCCACGATTCCTCAGATGAGAAGCCGGGCGACGGTAAGAATGACGTGATCGCTTCCGGCAAGGTGAACAACAAGCCGAAGTCCGGTGTGCTCGGCAACACCGGTACCGCAATCACCATTGCCGCGCTTGCGATCGCCATGCTGGCCGCAATCGCGATGATCGTTAAAACCGCCAAGATCAGCCGCTGAAAATCTGAAGAGATTTGAAGATTGCAGTTGAAAACCATAGCTGAGGATTGAAAAACTGAAGATCGCAGATAAGATCCGGATCGCATGCATTGCAGTGTGGTCCGGATCTTATTTGCGATTTTCGGTTGCACTGGAGATTGCGTCCGGCAAAAAGTTGAGCGAAGAGAACTCAACTTTTTTGTAGATTTGGGAATAATCGCTTGCGATTCAAAGTTGAGTGGTGTAGGCTCAAGTTTTGGAAAGTCCGAGAGACGGCAAACCGAAACTCGGGCGAAAGAACGAACAGAACAGAAAACGCATAGCGAACCTATCTACAAAGGAGACAAGTTATGGGACGCGCAGTTGGCATCGATTTGGGTACTACTAATTCCTGCATCGCAACTCTTGAAGGTGGCCAGCCCACCGTTATCGTAAACGCTGAAGGCGCTCGCACCACGCCGTCCGTTGTGGCATTCAGCAAGTCCGGTGAAATCCTCGTCGGCGAAGTCGCCAAGCGTCAGGCTGTGACCAACGTCGACCGCACCATCAGCTCCGTCAAGCGCCACATGGGCACCGACTGGACCGTTGAAATCGACGGCAAGAAGTGGACTCCGCAGGAGATTTCCGCACAGGTGCTGATGAAGCTGAAGCGCGACGCCGAAGCCTACCTCGGCGAACCGGTCACCGACGCCGTGATCACCTGCCCGGCATACTTCAACGATGCTCAGCGTCAGGCCACTAAGGACGCCGGCACCATCGCAGGCCTGAACGTGCTGCGTATCATCAACGAGCCGACCGCAGCCGCACTGGCTTACGGCCTCGAAAAGGGCAAGGAAGACGAAACCATTTTGGTCTTCGACCTCGGTGGCGGCACCTTCGATGTGTCCCTGCTGGAGATCGGCAAGGATGACGACGGCTTCTCCACCATTCAGGTGCAGGCCACCAACGGCGACAACCACTTGGGCGGCGACGATTGGGATCAGAAGATTATCGACTGGCTCGTCGGCGAAGTCAAGAACAAGTACGGCATCAACCTGAGCAAGGATAAGATTGCCCTGCAGCGCCTGAAGGAAGCTGCAGAACAGGCCAAGAAGGAGCTGAGCTCCTCTTCGAGCACCTCCATCTCCATGCAGTACCTGGCCATGACCCCTGACGGCACTCCGGTGCATCTGGACGAAACCCTGACCCGTGCCCACTTCGAGAGCATGACCTCCGACCTGCTGGGTCGCTGCCGCACTCCGTTCAACAACGTGCTGCACGACGCTGGCATCGGTGTTTCCGACATCGACCACGTGGTGCTTGTCGGCGGTTCCACCCGTATGCCGGCCGTCAAGGAGCTCGTCAAGGAGCTCACCGGCGGTAAGGAAGCCAACCAGTCCGTGAACCCGGATGAAGTCGTGGCAGTCGGCGCAGCCGTGCAGTCCGGCGTCATCAAGGGCGACCGCAAGGACGTGCTGCTCATCGACGTGACCCCGCTGTCCCTCGGCATCGAAACCAAGGGTGGCATCATGACCAAGCTCATCGACCGTAACACCGCCATTCCGACCAAGCGTTCCGAAGTCTTCTCCACCGCTGAAGACAACCAGCCGTCCGTGCTCATTCAGGTTTACCAAGGCGAGCGTGAGTTCGCTCGCGACAACAAGCCGCTGGGCACCTTCGAGCTGACCGGCATCGCTCCGGCTCCGCGTGGCGTTCCGCAGATCGAAGTCACCTTCGACATCGACGCCAACGGTATCGTGCACGTGTCCGCCAAGGACAAGGGCACTGGCAAGGAACAGTCCATGACCATCACCGGCGGTTCCGGTCTGGGCAAGGACGAGATCGATCGCATGGTCAAGGAAGCCGAAGCCCACGAAGCCGAAGACAAGAAGCGCAAGGAAGACGCTGAAACCCGCAACCAGGCTGAATCCTTCGCCTATCAGACCGAGAAGCTCGTCAACGACAATAAGGACAAGCTCTCCGACGATGTGGCCAAGGAAGTCACCGACAAGGTCAACGAGCTCAAGGAAGCCCTGAAGGGTGAGGACATTGAGAAGATCAAGTCCGCCCAGAGCGAGCTGATGACCTCCGCACAGAAGATTGGCCAGGCCCTCTACGCACAGCAGGGTGCCGCCGACGCTGCGGGCGCCGCTGGTGCCGCAGGTGCTGCCGGTTCCGCTCCCGCTGACGACGACGTGGTTGACGCCGAAGTCGTGGACGATGACGACAAGGACAACAAGTAATCATGTCCGACTTCAACAAGGACGAATATCTGAACGACCTGCCCGACATGGACAACCTGTCCGGGCAGGCCGGCCCTGCAGCCGGTGCATCGCAGGAGTCGCAGAATAATGGCGATTCTGCAGCAACTGCATCTGCCGATTCCGCAGCTTCTGAAACTGCGGCAACGGCCGCGAACGCAGCATCTTCCGAATCGCAAGAAAACGGCGATGCCGCGGATAGTGCAACGCAAGATGGTGAAGATACGCTGACTCCACTTGGTCAGGCCAAGAAGGAAGCGGCGGAATATCTTGAAGCGCTCCAGCGTGAACGTGCGGAATTCATCAACTTCCGCAATCGTTCGCAGAAGGAACAGGAACGTTTCCGCCAACACGGCATCATCGACGTGCTGACCGCGCTGCTGCCGGCACTTGATGACATCGATCGCATTCGCGAACACAGCGAAATGGATGAGTCCTTCCAAGCCGTTTCCACCAAAATCGACAAGGCGTTCGAAAAGTTCGGCGTCGAGAAGTTCGGCGAAAAAGGTGAGGATTTCGACCCGACCAAGCATGACGCGATCCTGCACAAGCCGGATTCGCAGGCCGAGAAGGAAACCGTCGACACCGTGGTGGAAGCCGGCTATCGCATCGGCGACCGCGTGATTCGCGCGGCTCGCGTGGTTGTGGCCTCCCCGCAGAACTGAACGCAGTGACATTCGCGATTTCGATACCAATAACCGCAAAACAACACGCAGTGACATCAGCGACCTCGTGAAAGGAGGCACATCATGGCTGAGAATGAATGGCTGAGCAAGGATTTCTACAAGGTCCTCGGTGTCTCCAAAGACGCCACGGACGATGAGATCACCAAGGCGTACCGCAAGCTGGCACGTAAGTACCATCCTGATCTGAACAAGACCAAGGAGGCCGAGGAGAAGTTCAAAGACATTTCCGAAGCGTACGACGTGCTCAGCGACAAAGGCAACCGTCAGAAGTACGACGCCATCCGCCAGTTCGGTATGGGTGGCGCGCGCTTCGCCGGCGGTTCCGGTGCGGGCGGATTCGATGCGGGGGCTTTCTCCGACATCTTCGGATCGATGTTCGGCGGTGGCGCTGGGGCTGGAGCGTATGGCGCGGGCGGCAATGGTTCGCGCATCCGCTTCCAAACCGGCGGCGGCAACCCGAATATCAACGATATTTTCTCGATGTTCGGTGGCAGCGCTGGTGGGCCTGCCACCGGAAGCCCTTACGGGGGTGGCTACGAGCAGGCTGCGCAACCGGAAGACGGCGAGGACCGCAACTCCAAGATCAACTTGACCTTCCGCCAGGCGGTCAAAGGAGCGACGGTTTCGCTGTCTGCCGATGGCAAGAAGTTCAAAACGCATGTTCCGGCAGGCGTGCATGACGGGCAGAAGATCCGCATTTCAGGCAAGGGCAAGCCGGGCCGTAACGGCGGCAAAAACGGTGATTTGTACCTGCAGATCAGCGTTGCCGAAGATCCGAAATTCAGCCTGCGCAAGCGTGACATCATCATGGATTTGCCGATTACCGTCGGCCAGGCCGTAACGGGCGCGAAAGTGACTGCGAAAGACGTCGACGGCAACGAAGTCACCTTCAAAGTGCCGGCGGGCTCATCCAGCGGCACGGAAGTGCGTATTTCCGGCAAAGGCGTGGCCAACAGGCAGGGCGACGGCGATTTGGTCGGGCGCGTGCAGATTCGCATCCCCGACAGGCCAAGCCTGAAAGTCAAGCATGCGGCGAAGGAATTCGACAAGGAGTGCGGCGACTTCGCCGACGAACTTGCCAAGGAGCGCTGATCGCCATGGCGCGCGCATCTCGGACCTCCCAAGCCCGCGCGGCGCGGCAGGCCAAAATGCTGTACGACATGTGTGCGATGGCGATTGTGGCCGGCAGGGCCGATCTTGATGGGGCAGACGAAGTTGGTTTCGACATCGAACTGCCGATGTTCACGGTAGGCCGTGCCGGCGAACTCGCCAACGTGCACCCTCAAACACTTCGCCAGTACGATCGGCTTGGGCTTGTGGTGCCGCAGCGCACGGATGGCGGTGCCCGCCGTTACTCGCTGCGAGATATCGCCCGCCTTGCGAAAGCGCAGCAGCTGAGCCAGGAAGAGGGCATCAATCTGGCCGGTGTCGCACGGATTCTTTCCCTGGAGGAGGAGAACCGCGAGCTGCGCCGCCAGGTCGAGCGTCTGCGCAAGCCGGCCGGCTCCAGCGTGTTCGCAGCCGATGCGGACGGCGACATTGTGGAGATCGAACGTTCCCGCCGTGCGCGCATGTGGCGCAGGCAGATTCAGGTCAATACCCGGCAGCTACCATCGCGTGAGTCCATGGAGTCCGCGCGTGTCGCGGCCGACGCGTACAACACGCCCAATAGAGGTGTCGCGCGCGAAAACGAGGGTGTTCAGAGGGGCCAACCCGCTTCAGATCCCGTTTCTAGGTCAATCGTGCTTTGGGGAATTGACTGATTTTCGGAAAAAATACTGAAAATATTTAAAAACAGGCACATCTTGCAACAGATGTGCCTGTTTTGTTATATAATTTCGCCAAATGCGTTGTTTTCTGCGACGATGTCATCGTTGTGGGAAATGATGTTGAGTATCCGCGTTCTAACTGTCATTCTTCCGGTTATTAAGGTGCTTCGGTGAAAGATGGGTCTCCTTTTCCATGAGAAATCATGGGGGGGGGTAAGATATGCGGCAAGAACAGGAAAGGTTAGGAGCGTACAGTGCCAAGAGTTGCGTTCACCGCTAAGACCCGTAAGTATCTCGGGTCTCTGGATGCCGTGGAATCGGTCACCCAATATCGTATTTGCTACTCCAAGGAGTTTCGCGACGACTGCATGCGCAGGTATGCCGAAGGTGGCTCGCCTGCCGCGATCTTCCGCGAGGCAGGGCTTGATCCGAAGATCATCGGCTACAAGCGCGTGGAACGTTGCATCGCCCGCTGGAAGGCGGAAAATGCGGAAAAGGCCGCGGAAGCCGCTGGAGAAAACAAGGAGAACCAGGGAGAGTAGATTTCGAATCTTCCGATAGAGGCGAATTTTTCGAATGTCATGGGTTGCGGCAATGGGGGTTGCCTGTAGTACTTGAGACGGATTATTTCGCAGACGTGAGTTATTGCGTTGATGTGGGAAGCGCTCGGATGAAAGAACGTCCGGGCGCTTTTCGTTTGCCGTCTTGCCGCTCTGCTGAAATGGCAGTGGAAATCGCGATGGACGGCGCCGCGCGTAAATCCGGTGCTCTGAGTCCGACGGTCGTAAGGAAGGAACATCATGACCGAGTCGAACCTGATGATCAAGGCTGTGTTTTGGGATATGGACGGTACTCTGATCGATTCCGAACCGTACTGGCATGAGGGGGAGATGAAAATCGCAGCCGCGCACGGCGGGTATTGGGATGAGGAGCTTGCCTGGCAGGGTTCGGGCACGCCGGTTCCGGATGTGGCTCGCCGTATGGTGGAGCATGGTTGCCAGCTGTCAATCGAGGAGATCGGTCAAGGCATGATCGATTATGTAGCTCAGAAGGAATTCGAGCGCATTCCGTGGATCGAAGGCGTGGAGGACGTGCTTGTTGCGTTGCGTGATGCGGGTGTTCCTTCGATGCTGGTCACCACGTCGCCGAGTCATCTTGCGGAGAATCTGGTTGCGCAGGCACCGGACGGTGCGTTCGCGGGCTACGTGTGCGGCGACGACGATGTTGAGAAGAAGCCTTCTCCGGCCCCGTACTTGGAGGCTGGCCGCCGCCTGGGCGTCGCGCCGGAAGATATGAAGTACTGCATTGCGGTCGAAGATTCCATGTCTGGTTTGCGTTCGGCTGTCGCTTCCGGTGCGACGACGATTGGCCAGACCGGATTCATGCAGATCGACAATTCCAACGGCCCGCAGTTCGCTTCGATCAAGGGGTATGAGGGCATCGACGTGGCCTCGCTTGACGCATTCGTACGTCAGCGCACGTCTCAAGCCTAAATTTGCGCCTTATCTCGCTTATATATGGCAGATATATGAGTTCGGGGGTGTTTGGCGAGGATTGGTTGGTTGGTGACCGACATGTCTGGGTTGCATGAGTAAAGAAAAAGCCCGCTGCGGTGGAATGAATGCAGCGGGCTTAGTGGAGCCGACGGTAGTCGAAACCGCGACCTCTTCGATGCGAACGAAGCGCTCTACCAACTGAGCTACGGCCCCATGTCTTAAGACAACTCTCGTGATTCTAGTACGAGGTCTGTACTAATGCAATTTCCGATAGTCGCGTGTTGCCATGATTCCTATGAAAAGCATACGAAAACGGCGCCTTCCGAATAATCGAAAGACGCCGTTTTCGCCAAGAAAAGAAGAAAGACGAAAGATCAGGCTTCTACGGCTGCGGTATCGGCTTTCTTCTTACCGAACTTAGCCTTGAGCAGGCCGACGATCGTAGGAATCAGCGACAGCACGAGAATCGCAATGATGACCAGCTCGAAATGCTTCTGCACGGCCGGAATGCCACCGAAGAAGTAGCCGAGCAGCGTGAACAGGGTGGACCAGCACAGGCCGCCGAGCACGGAGAACGGGGTGAAACGGCTCCAACGCATGCCGGAAATGCCGGAAATGAACGGCATGAACGTGCGGATGAACGGGAAGAAACGGCCGAGGAACACGGCGAGCGGGCCCCACTTTTCGATCATGCCTTCGGTTTTGGCGAGGCGTTCGGGGGTCATGGCCTTGACTTTGCCGGATTCGATGATGCGACGGCCGAAGAAATGGCCGATCCAGTAGTTGCACTGATCGCCGATGATCGGCGCGCACCAGACCACGGGCAGCAGCGCGAACAGCGGCAGCGCGGAAACGCCGGTCTGGGCGTCGGGCGCGGCGAAGAAGCCGGCGGCGAACAGTAGGGAGTCGCCCGGCAGGAACGGGAAGAACACGACGCCGGTTTCGACGAACACGATCAGGAAGATGAAACCAAGCGTGGGGGCGACGCCCATGGAGATCCAGCCGGCGATCGCGGTGCGTGGATCCTTGAGCAGATTAATGAAGAAGTTGATAATTCCCATGGAATGCTCTCTGTGAGTACCTTACATCTATACGTTCAAAATTACGTGGTTCAGGCTGCCTTTGGCGGTTGGCCTGAACTTCCGCACGCCTGCGGAACCAATGTCAGCCTACCAGTGGCCCTCTAATGCAGCGCCTAGTAACGCCCGACGGGTGGCAAATCTGCACAAACAGGCGCAAAGTGTCAACTGCGGTCGGCGTTTGTTTCTTTTGACGGCTGGCTTTGGGTGGCTGTGTTGCGCGACTGGGAGATTTTGCCCGGGCGACCGCACGATTTCAAAAAGGGTAGATTTTCAAATGAACTGCCTCCCATTTTTTTGGGCAACAGAAAGTGGGAGGCAGTTCATTTTCCTTTGCGTTGGATAGGCTGAAGGCATGGAACGCATGAATGAGCGCGAATGCGAAGACAAGCGCGAACGTGAAGATGAAAACGCAGACGGCGATGCGGGACTTGACGCTCTCGTGCGCGGAACCAACGTTCCGCAAGGCACGGTCGTGCTGGCGGCCACGCCGATCGGCAATACTGCCGACGCGTCCGCACGCCTCATTGCACTGCTGGAGCGCGCCGACATCGTCGCAGCCGAAGACACCCGCCGTCTCTATGCGCTCGCCAACCGTCTTGGCGTGCATGTGAATGGCCGCGTGGTGGCCTACCACGATCATAACGAGCGAGACAAGTCCGATGGCCTGCTTGACCAGGTGGAAACCGGTGCGACCGTGCTGGTCGTGTCCGACGCGGGCATGCCGACCATCAACGATCCGGGCTTGGCGATTGTGCGTCGCGCCATCGAACGCGGCCTGCCCGTCACCTGCGCTCCCGGCCCGTCCGCCGTACTGGACGCGCTGTGCCTGTCAGGCCTGCCGACCGACCGATTCTGCTACGAAGGGTTCCTGCCCCGCAAGCATTCCGAACGCGTGCAATACTTGCGCACGTTGCGTTCGGAGCGCCGCACCATTGTGTTTTACGAGACGTTGCATCGCATCGACGAGGCCATGGCCGACTTGCTTGACGTGTTCGGTCCGAACCGCAAGATGGCGCTTTGCCGCGAACTTACCAAGGATTTCGAGCAGATTCGCCGCGGAACCATCGCACAGATTCGCCAAAGCGTGATCGACGAGCCTCCGCGCGGTGAAATGGTGTTGGTCGTCGCCGGTGCTTCCGAAGAGGAGGCCGATGCCGCGGCCCCCGCGTCGCTGAGCATAGAAGACTTGGCGGTACTGTCGATCGACCGTGCGCGGGAAGACAATCTGCGTATCAAAGACGCGATTTCGCAAGTCGTTGCCGAGCACCCCCTTGCGGACGGTTCGCTCGCCAATCGCAAGCAGGTCTACAACACGGTTCTTGCCATGAAAGAGTAGGCTTTTCGCATTGTTTGCCGTTTGGCGATCGCTTGTCGCATAATCGCTTGCCGTGCGATTGCCCGCTGCGTACTTGCGATTGCGTTATTGCGTTGCAATCACTTGCGGTCACGCTACTTTAGCCCTCATACGCAATCGCATCTAATGTGCGCGATTCCAACGATTCCAGCAATATTTGCAGGGAACGTGCCACATCCGGTCCGCCGACTTGCGCAAGATATTCCAGCATCGCAGGTGTTGCGGAAGGATTGGCAATCAGCCATTTGCGCAGTTGAGGCGCGTACTCCGCGATATGCCAGAGCACGTCCTGTGGAGTGCCAGGACTGCATGCCACCAGCGGCGTCAACGGAATCGGAGGAGATGGCGGTTCGACCAGCGGTTTCGGTCGCGGCTTGGGCTGGTATGACGGCGGTTCGCGGCGCGTGCGATACGCATGGCGATGCGTGCGATTCCGTGCATGCCGTCGTGTTGCCCGGTGCGCTTTGCGGCTTTCACCCGGCTTGCGTTTTTCGCGGATTCCGAACGGTCCGCGGGACCTGCCGGTGTCGTCCGATTGGCGTGGGCCTCCCAAGCCACGTTCGCGAGCTTTGCTCCAGCGGTGCTCATGTGCTTTGCGCCTGCCGTGCGCCTTATGCCTGCTATGCGCCGCGCACATATTCGGCATCCCTACGGTTCTTACGGTCTTCGCAATCCTTACGGTTCCCGTGTTCGTAACCTCCGCCGTCAATCGCAAGAATGTAATTCCGTGCCTGCGGAGCGTTGCGAATATGCTTCGCATCTTCCATGATCTGCATACAATCGTTGGAACGAAAATGAAATTCCTGCATAAGCATGCAGATGATTTCGGAAACCTTCGATTCCGTTTCGGGGGCGCAGTTCAGAGCTAGATCACATGCGGTGCGAACGGGTGTGGTCACGGTGATCGGGCCGACCTTAATGGTGTGCTCGGATGGTGCGAAACGGTTGAAAACGTTGATTTTTCGCCCGTATCGCAGCGTTCTGTAGTGGGCTTTCGCGATGATGTCTATGGAGTCGGGGAACGCGCCTCCCAGCCAGACCCATGCGGCGGTGCGCGCACATGCCACGGAACGACTTGGCAATAGTGTCGCGATGATGCATGCCCGCCCGTACAACGTGTCCGAATCATGGCTTGAGTAGGCGTTCGCGCTGTCGAGCTTGCACAGCGCGCCGGATGAGGCCAACAGGTTCAGGCACATCGGTCCCGGAAGGTCGGCGCTGCCCAGAAGGGGTGGTGAAGTGTCCATGGCGGTACAGTAGCGAATCCGATTCCTTCCTCGCCACTTTCCCCGAAAATCTGTGGATATGTGGAAAATGATTGTCGCGCAATGCAACAATGTGAATAAATCGACAGATATTCAAACAATCGAAATCAACGATCGCACGTCAGTCCTCCAATAAAAATCCGACTACCGAAATACATTGAAAATGCGGGATATGGCGGTTTGTATAATCAGGCACCATGAGTCATATTTTGGTGAATGTTGCTTGGCCGTATGCTAACGGCCCCCGTCATATCGGTCACGTCGCCGGCTTCGGCGTGCCCTCCGACGTGTACGCGCGCTACGAGCGCATGAAGGGCAATGACGTGCTGATGGTGTCTGGCACCGACGAGCACGGCACCCCGATTCTGGTGGAAGCCGACAAGGAAGGCGTCAGCGCACAGGAGCTCGCCAACCGTTACAACCGTGTGATCGCCAAGGATCTGTGCGATCTTGGCTTGAGCTATGACCTGTTCACGCGCACTACCACCGGCAACCACGAGCAGGTGGTGCAGGAACTGTTCAAGCAGTGCCTTGCCAACGGCTACATCTACAAGGGCACCCAGAAGGTCGCCATCTCGCCGTCCACCGGCCGCACCCTGCCTGACCGTTACATCGAAGGCACCTGCCCGATCTGCGGTGCAGACGGCGCCCGCGGTGACCAGTGCGACGCCTGCGGCAACGAACTTGACCCAGACGAGCTTCTTAACCCCGTTTCCAAGATCAACGGCGAAACCCCGCGTTTTGAGGAAACCGAACACTTCTTCCTCGACCTGCCGGCGCTCGCCGAAGCCAATCTCGCATGGCTGAAGACCCGCGAAGGTTGGCGTACCAACGTCATTAACTTCTCCATCGGTTTGTTCAAGGAGGTCAAGCCACGTGCCATCACGCGTGACATCGACTGGGGCATTCCCGTTCCGGTTGCCGGCTGGATCGACAATCCGAACAAGAAGCTGTACGTGTGGTTCGACGCTGTGATCGGCTACCTGTCGGCATCCATCGAATGGGCTCGCCGCAAGGGCGATCCGGAAGCGTGGCGCGCATGGTGGAACGATCCGGAAACTCCGGGCTACTACTTCATGGGCAAAGACAACATCACGTTCCACTCCCAGATCTGGCCGTCCGAAATGCTCGGCTATAACGGCCAGGGATCCAAGGGCGGCGAAACAGGTAAGCTTGGCCCGTTGAACATGCCGGAGCAGGTTGTGGCTTCTGAGTTCATGACCATGGAAGGCAAGAAGTTCTCGTCTTCCCGCGGCATTGTCATTTATGTGAAGGATATTCTCGCCCGTTACCCTGTGGACGCCGTGCGCTACTACATTTCCGTGGCCGGCCCGGAAAGCTCCGATTCCGACTTCACATGGGCTGAGTTCGTGCGCCACAACAACGAGGAGCTTGCCGCTTCCTGGGGCAATCTCGTCAACCGTGTGGCCAACCTGATGAACAAGAACTTCGGTGAGATTCCGGCGCTCGACGAGAACGAAATGACCGATGAGGATCGCGCTCTGCTGAGCGAAACCAAGGCCGCGTTCAACACGGTCGGTTCGCTGATCGAGAACCATCGTCAGAAGAACGCGTTGAGCGAAGCCATGCGCGTGGTCGGCGACATCAACAAGTACATTTCCGCCACTGAACCGTGGAAGATCAAGGACAATCCGGCTCGCCTCGGCACCGTGCTGCACGTTGCCGCCCAGGCCGTGTCTGACGCGAACCACCTGCTGGCCC
The DNA here is from genome assembly GCF_000800455.1 of Bifidobacterium catenulatum PV20-2. Taxonomy (NCBI): domain Bacteria; kingdom Bacillati; phylum Actinomycetota; class Actinomycetes; order Bifidobacteriales; family Bifidobacteriaceae; genus Bifidobacterium; species Bifidobacterium catenulatum. The sequence continues at coordinate 2,192,655 of NZ_CP007456.1, read as the reverse complement.
CGTTCCTGCCGCATTCCGCGCAGAAGGTGTGGGAGGCTCTTGGTGGCTCGGGCACGTTCTCACCGCTGCCGCGTTTGGAAGAGGTTGAGGATCTCGACAAGCCGGGCTTCATGTACCCGATCATCACCGGCGACTACAAGCTGGGCGAAACCGTGCATCCGTGGGCTTCCGAGCCGATCGTGGTCGGCACTCCGGTGCCGAAGCCGCATCCGATTTTCGCGAAGATTCCGCCGGAGGCCGTTGAAGAGGAGCTTGCCCGCTTCGATTCCGAACTGAAGGCTCGTCGTGAGGCTGAAGCGGCTCGTCTTGCCGCTGAAAAGGCTAAGCTGGAAGGCTGATTCAGCTGATATATTTCAGATGATTTGCTTGATTGCCGGTGCAGGAACTTACGAAGTTCCTGCACCGGCTTTTTATATCTGATTGTGCATATCTGACGGTGTAATCCAGATTGCATCGATTTCGAATCCGTAACAATCGCCATCTCTCTTCGCCATTCCTCTCGTTACAATGGGGAAGTTGAGGGAAATGCGATGCTGCAGGGAGGACTCTTATGTTGGACGTCAAGCGAGTGCTGAAAGCCGCGCCTACGAAAATGCGTTCTCAGGAGCCGCTGCAGCAGTTGTGGACGCCGTGGGGTGAGCAGATCGCCAGCGAATGGCTGTCTTCCAACGCGGCACACAAAGCGTTCTGCCCTGCGAAAGATGGTGAACGCAAACTGGAAAACGGCCGCACGCCAATCCTGAACGAACATCCGCGCCCAACCATGGTGCGTAGCAATCACACTATGCTCAACGGATTCTGGGATTACGCGATCGTATCCATTCCCGAAAGCGACAATGGCCCGAAATGGCGCAAATCCGCGACTGCACTCACCCGTGACGAAGCGGTGCAGGCAGTGAAGGAAACGGCCATTCCCGAAACGTTCGACGGTAAGATTTTGGTGCCCTTTTCGCCGGAATCCGCGCTTTCCGGCGTACATCAAACGATTTATCCCGACAATATGATCTGGTATCGCACGATTGTGCACCCTGTCACGCTTGGGGGAGAGGAAGCGGTTCGGCAGATCGGGGATGCGAATCGTTTGATTCTGCATTTCGAAGCGGTTGATTACGTGTGTGCCTGCTTTATCGACGGGCAGTTTGCAGGAGCGCATGTCGGGGGCTATCTGCCGTTCGATGTTGATATTTCGGCATTTGTCGATCCCGATGATGCTTTCGAGATTGCGTTGTGCGTGTATGATCCGAACGATTCGGGCACGCAGATGCGCGGTAAACAGAAGATCGAACGCGAGGGTATTTGGTACACCGCGCAAAGCGGTATTTGGCAGAGCGTGTGGATGGAGATCGTGCCGGAGGCGTACATGCAGACGCTCACGCTGAAGGGCGCTGCGGATGGCAGACTGTTCATTCGCGCGGAAATCGGCGGAGACAAGCCGAACGCTAAACTGCATATCGTCGTAACGGATCCTGCGGATGGCGCGATTGTTGCGGATGAGCGGTTTGCGGCCGGCATGCGCAAGGTGCGTACGGAAATCGCAACGCGGGCCGAGCACTTATGGTCGCCTGAAGATCCGTATTTGTATGACATGACGGCGACGTTGGAATTTGGCGCTGCGAAATCGCAAGAAAAGCAGGATATTGTGCGCTCGTATTGCGCATTCCGCACGGTTGAAATCAAGCCTGATTTGAAGGGTGTTGCGCGATTCCATCTCAACGGCAAACCGCTGTTCCTCAAGGGTGTGCTCGACCAGGGGTATTGGCCGGACGGCTTGATGACTGCGCCGAGCGACGAAGCGCTGATTCACGACATAATCGCCATGAAGGAATCCGGTTTCAATATGCTGCGTAAGCATATCAAAATTGAGTCCGCACGCTGGTACTACCATTGCGACCGCCTCGGCATGCTCGTATGGCAGGACGCGGTGTCGGGCGGCGGCGAATATAACGCGTGGACCACGAATCGCAAGCCGACGCTCGTGCGCACCACGTGGAACAAGTACCGCGACGACACGGCGAAGCATTTCGCGGCGCTTGGTGCAGACGATTCGACGTACCGCCGTGACTGGTCGCGCACTTGCGATGCCATGGTGCACATGCTTGCCGGCCACCCGTCGATTGTTGCGTGGGTGCTTTTCAACGAGGGTTGGGGACAGTTCAACGCATGTGATGCGGCAGAACGCATTCACGCGCTTGACCCGACGCGCCCGATTGACGCTACAAGCGGTTGGTACGACCAGCGTTGCGGCGACTTCCATAGTGTGCACAACTACTTCCGTCCGCTGGAAATCTACCCTGATAAGGGGCCGTTGCGCGGGTATGTGGCCGAATATGAGAAGAGGCACAAAAGGCGTCGTCGTGCCGCGCATTATGCGGTGTTGCCGGTGGCGCAGCATGGCGTTCGTGCGTTCATGATTTCGGAATTTGGTGGATTAGCGCAGTTGGTGGCCGATCATGCCGCGGTTTCGCGAGCTTACGGTTATGGCGAGTACGATTCGATTGAGGATTGGCGCGCTGCCGTCCGTTCCGTGCTTGCTTCGGCGGAATCGTTGGAATCACGCGGATTGGCGGGCTACGTGTACACGCAGGTTTCCGACGTCGAAGAAGAGCTCAACGGCCTCTTGACCTACGATCGCCGTCTCAACAAATTCGTGCAATGATTCGCCAAGATTGAGCGTGCGGTCATGGAGGCCATGGCGGTCATGGAAGTGTTCTGCTTCTTGCGTTTCGGCGGAGTGTTCGGTACGTTGGAAACGGCGGTCGTTATGACTGCGCTATGCAAAGCGATCCAGAGCGGGGCGTGGTAAGGATACGTTGGCCGCACTAATCAAAGGGGGTCTTATGACCGTGAATCATGTTCCAGAAGCACCACAGTCCGCAAGTGGTGATTATGCATGGCTGGGAGCTGAGCCGGGTTCTGTCGCCGATCAGCTGTACATGTCGGCTGCCGATGAATGGAATCAGGCCATCAATTCACGTTTTGTGAATGAAATGCTGGATGATACGCTTCCGGAATCGATTTTGAAGTCTTATTTAATTCAGGATTTCAAATTCTTTAATCAAGGCATTATGTCGCATGCAATTGAACTTGCGCCACGTCAGGAAACCAAAGATATGCTGGCAAAACAATCGCAATGGTTTGCTGATAATGAGGCAACATATTTTACGGGATTCCTTAAGGAATATGGAATTACTGATGAAGAATACAATAATTCCGAGCAAACTCCGGCAAATCGCGAGTATTGCGAATATCTCACCAAGCTGGTTCAGGGCACGTGGGAAGAACTGATCACCGCACTATGCTGCATGGAATGGATCTATCTCGATTGGGCCAAGCGCACCATCGACGCGGGTGTTATTCAGCAGATTCCGGCGCACAAAGGCTGGGTTGATTTGCATGAAGGCGATCATTTTCGCGCTTGGACGGGCCGCCTGATCGCGCTCGTCAACGAATACGCGTCGGTGGATGGCTCGGAAGCCGACGTGTTCCGTACTATCGTGCATCTCGAACGTCGCTTCTTTGAGGATTCCTACCCGCAGCAGTGAGTGGATGGCCGGGGCTCATGCATCGCCGATGAAGGAGCCCCGTTCGTGGATTGTCGGCACTAGTGTGCGGATTACGATGGTGGCCTGGCCGCGCAATGTGAGATCCTCGCCTTGCTTGCAACGGTGAATTTGCGGCGCTTTCTGATAATCCGTGGTTACGGTGCGCCTGATTTCATCTTCCATTGCGTCGATGAATTGAGTATTGACTATTTCTGGCGCCCCGTATACCGAAATGTCACGCAGATCCAGCAGTCCGGCCGGTATGGCCATGACGCGACCGAGCAGAGCGCCCGCTTCGGCGAGAATGTGCGTGCGTGAGGCGGGATCCTGTGCGATGCGTTCCTGCAATCTGTCGCCGGAAACCAACGATTCAAGGCAGCCCCGTTTGCCACATTCGCAGGTCGGTCCATTCGGATCGACCACCACATGCGCGATCTCTCCGGCCGTGGAGGAGCTTCCCCCGATGATGACGTCGTTGAGGCATAGTGCGGCACCGACGCCTCGTCCGATGGAGATGAGCATGGAATTAGGGGAGCAGTTTCCGAAGAATCGTTCCGCCACAAGCGCCGCGTTGGTGTCGTTGTCTACCAGTACAGGCACTCCGGTGGCGTTTTCCACTTCAGCTTTCAGTGGCAGTTCGTTCCACTCCAAGTGCACGGATTTGCGCACTATGCCGTCGGGTTCCACAATGCCGGTCACGGCGATGCCGATGCCGAGAATCGGCAGTGGCGTTGAAGTGATGAGCTGCTTGCACAGGCTGATTACATCATCGACGCTGCAACCGTTGTCTGTGGGAAGTTCGGTGCGGTCCACGATTCTGCCGGAAAGATCCGCCAGCGCTCCTTTGGTGAGTCTCGGATTCGACAGGTCGATGGAAATGATTCGCCAGAAATCAGTGTCGATGGCGAGTACTTGCGAACGTTTGCCACGCCCCTCGCGATTGTCTGGCCCGAGTTCGCGCAGAATGCGATTGTCGACCATTTCACCGGTCACTTCGCTGGTGGTGAAGCGTGAAAGTCCGATGAGTTTGCCGATATTGGCTCGTGACATCTGCGTTGCGGGGAACAGCTGCTCGAATGCGGCGGTGATATTGCTGATTCGAATATCGGAAGGTGAAGCCTTTGCCTGAGTGCCGCTCACGGTGTCCTCGCTTTCTTGTGTGGGGCCAATACATATTGTAGTGTGTGGCGCTACAAGTGCGTTCTGTAGATTCTACTCATAACGAGATTGCACCTCCAGCCATATGAATCTGAATTACTTCAGCTTTGCAGCCGGAATATGTCTCGCAATAGAGAACAACTATCGCGATTTGTGAGGAAGGTCCGCCAGATCATGTATATGCGTATGGCCCGTACTTGTAGTACGGGCCATACTTTTCGTTCCATGGCTGTGGCGTAGAAATGGATTATTCCTTGACTGCGCCCGCGGAGAGGCCGGACTGCCAGTACTTCTGCAGGCACAGGAACGCGATGACCAGCGGGATGATCGTGATCAACGAGCCCGTGATCACCAGATTCTGGATCGCCTGGCCGCCAGCGGTGCTCGCCTGGTCCTTCCACTGGTTCAGGCCGATTGTCAACGGATACCAGTTCGAATTTTTCAACATGATCAACGGCAGGAAGTAGTTGTTCCACGTCGCCACGATCGTGAACAGGGCCGTCGTAACGATGCCCGGAGCCAACAGCGGCAGGGACACCTGGAAGAACGTGCGGAGCTCCGAAGCTCCATCAACTCGTGCGGCTTCAAGCAATTCCGTCGGAACCGCCTGCTCGGAGAAGATCCACATCAGATACAAACCAAACGGGCTGATCAACGATGGAATGATCATGGCCCACGGCGTGTTCGTCAGGCTGAGCTTGGCGAACAGCAGGAACTGGGGGACCGCCAACGCGATGCCCGGCACGCTGATCGCGCCGATGATGACCGCGAACACGGCCTTGCGGCCCGGGAAACGGAACTTCGCCAGCGCGTAGCCGCCCATGATGGCCAGCAGTGTCGCGCCGCCCGCGCCCACGACCACGTACAGGAGCGTGTTGAGCAGCCAGCGCCCGAAGATGCCGTCCTGGTAGGTGAACACGGTCACGATGTTGTCCCACAGGGCGAACGTGTGGCCGAAGCCCAGGCCGAACGTCGAAGTGAAGTCGGCCTGCGTCTTCGTGGCGTTGACCAGCAGGTACACGAACGGGAACAGGCAGTACACCGCGAACAGCGCGCACACGATGGTCAGCAGCTTGCTGCGCCTCGGGTTCGACACGTTCGCGAAACCGGACTTCGCCGCGCGTCTGCGCTCCGCCTTCTCATCCATTTCCACGCGCTTCAAGCGTGCCCTCTCGGCCTTCTTTGCGGCTCGTTCCTGCTCTTTAAGCTCTTGGGGAGTCATATACCCCGTCGACATCGCAGTATCGCTCATGATTGTTATGCTCCTTGAAAAATCCATGTCCTATGCAGATGACGTACGCCCCAAGGCGTTACTTCATCTGCTCCTTCATGCTGTTGAGCTGCACCGCGTACGCGATCGCCATCGTGATCACGGCCATCGTGATCGCCAAGGCGGCGGCGTAGTTCGACTGGTTGCCCGCGAAGCTCAGGTTGTACGCGTACATGTTCGGCGTGTAATACGTGGTGATCGAGTTGCCCGGCACCATGTTCTGCAGGATGCTCGGCTCGTTGAACAGCTGGAACGAGCCGATGATCGAGAAGATTACCGTGATCGCGAGCGAGCCCTTCAGTTCGGGCAGCTTGATGGACTTGATGATCTGCCATTCGCTCGCGCCGTCAATGCTGGCGGCCTCGTACAGCGAGTGCGGGATCGTGGACAGCGAGCTGTAGAAGATCAGCATGTTGTAGCCCGTGAACTCCCAGGTCACGATGTTGCCGATCGAAGCGAGCAGCACGTTCGGGCTCAGCACGTCGAGGTTCGTGCCCAGCCAGTCGTTCAGGGAGCCGACCAGACCGTATTTCGCGCCGTACATGAAGCCCCACACCAAAGTCGACACCACGGCCGGCACCGCGTACGGTAGGAACGTGGTGATGCGGAAGAACTTCGCGCCGTGCAGCTTCATGGAATCCAACGCCAGGGCCATCGCCGCCGACAGGAACAGCATGATCGGCACCTGCACGCAGGTGAACAGCGCGACCCTGCCGACTGAGCTCCAGAACTGCTGGTCGTGGAACAGACGAATGTAATTGCTGACTCCCACGAACTTCGTGCCGCCGATCATCTGCTTCTGGAAGAAGCTGATGTAGATCGCGTACAGGATCGGGATCACGAACACGAACACGAACACCAACGCGAACGGCCACATGAACTTCCAACCACGCCAATCCGCCTTGTGTTTATTGACACGCACGGTTGCCGAATGCAGTGGCATATTGGCAACAACTTCCGTTGCTGACATCATTCTCTCCTTCGAGACATTTTTTGATTGTTTTTGATTGCCGTGCAAAGATTTCTGAGTGCGAAACAGGTGTGGATGGGAAAGCATCCCTTTCGCGCCCGTACTTTCACTCCACGGGTGGAGCCTTGATGAACCGCACCCCGATCGTTGGACTGAAGAAATTCAGATTCGATGATCGGGCGGTGCATTCCATGCTTTCGAGGACACCCGATGGTACTCTTCTTCCTTTCTTTCTCTTGAACGGCAGTGGCACGATACCTGCTTTTTGCGCCCTTGCTTATAGTCTGCATCCTAAAACCGAAGGATTATGACTGACAAATAATTTCGATGATTTCGACGATTTCAATAATCAAGGAGCTCACCAGAACAGACACGCGCGACTGCGTCGTGTGAGGGCCTACGAAGTTGATGGTTCAGCGCATGATAGCTGAACCGCCGGGGTTGCAATTTGGCATATATTCCAGGCAATTTGTTGATAGAAATATATAGCAGAGCTGTTATTGGCGACATCGCTGTTGATTTACGTTATAGGTTTTTCCGGTCTGTGTTGACTTCTTAGTAAAGCGTTGAAGTGTCCGATCATATGACGATGTATGTGCTTTTAGACGCGGCACATTCCTTGGGACAGCACTATATTCGCTAATGTGACTTTCTCGTTCTTTAGACAATGGATCATCAATTGTGTTGGCCGTTGCGTGATGTAGCCGCGCGTGTCTGTTATGGTGAGTGCCTTGATTATTGAAATCGTCGAAATCATCGAAATTATTTGTCAGTCATAATCCTTCGGTTTTAAGATGCAGACTACAAGCAAGGGCGCCAAAAGCAAGGATCATGCCACTGCTGCTCAATAGAAAGAAGGGAAACAATGAGGTTCTCATTAGGAAAAATAATTGCTCTCTGCGGTGCTGCGGCGATGGTTGTTCCATTGGCAGCGTGTGGAACAACTCAGTCGGAAACTCCCGATGGGGGCGGTAAGACGGTTGTTAATGTTTGGGCTTGGGATAACAATCTTAAAGCTAATGCTAAGGTTTTCATGAAGAAAAACCCTAACATTGTCATCAAATTTACCAATGCCGGTAGTGGTAAAGATGAATACAAAGCTCTGAATAATGCTTTGGAAGCTGGCAGTGGAATTCCGGATATAGCCATGATTGAATATTATGCGATTCCTGAGTATGTAATTAAGGGCTCTCTTAAAAATCTGAATGACTATGGGACTGCCAAATATAAGGATTTCTACACCCCAGGTACTTGGAATGCAGTGAATTTCAATGGCGGTATGTATGGTATGCCAGTCGACTCTGGACCAATGGCTTTTTACTATGACAAAGAGGTATTTGACAAAGCTGGCATTTCTGAGCCGCCAAGTACTTGGGATGAGTTCTATCAAGATGCAAAGAAGATTAAGCAGATTGGTTCATATATTACTAATGATCCAGGGAACGCCGGATTCTTCAATGCAATGGTCTGGCAAGCAGGTGGACACCCATATTCCACATCTAAAGACGGCACCAAGGTTACCGTCAAACTCACTACTGATAAAGGGGTGCAGAAATTCTGTGACTTCTGGCAAAAGATGATTGATGAAGGACTAATCGAAACGAAGACAAAAGATAGTTCTGATGATTGGTATCGTTCAGTTGGTTCCGGAGAATTTGCGAGCGTGATATCTGCTGCATGGGCTCCCGGCATGTTTTTAAACAATGCTTCGGAGGGTGCTGGAAAGTGGCGAATTGCTCAAATGCCAACGTGGAACGTCGGCGAGAAGGTAAGTTCTGAGTACGGCGGCTCCTCCCTTGCCCTGATGTCGTCATCCAAGAATGCGGATGCTGCGTACAAGTTTATGGAATTTGCCAGCACTAATTCTGATGCCATTATGTCCCGTGTGGACCAAGGTGGTTTTCCTGCTGATTTGAAGACCATGTCTAACGATAAATTCCTTAGCCAGACTACTATGGTGAACTCCGATGGAGACACGGTGGATTATTTTGGCGGTGAGAAGTTCAATGCTGAATTCGCCGAGGCTGCGAAGCGTGTCACATCTAAGTTCGAATTTCTGCCCTATGACGTTTATGCGCGAAGCGTTTTCACCGACACTGTCGGGGCGGCTTACACGGGACAGACCACAATGAAGGAAGGTGTGAAGGCTTGGCAGGACAAGCTCGTTGAGCAAGGAAAGAGCCAAGGCTTTACTGTGAACGAATAAGGATAACAATGGCTGGAATCAAGGACGTGGCGGCTCTTGCAGGAGTTTCCATAAGCACGGTTTCCTATGTGATGACAGGGAAACGTCCCATAGGGGCAAATACCCGTCGGAGAGTATTGCAAGCTGCGCGGGAACTTGGTTACTTGGCGAAAAACGGTGGTCCAGCTCCGTTGAGTGGTGAGACTCATTTCGTCGCGCTGAGTTCGCCCGTTCATGATTCCACCAGCTATACCAATTATTGTGCTTATTTTCTAAATTTTCTCAAAGCGGCCAGGCAACTTGGCTATGAAACGTTGCTGTTGACTGAGGAAACAGGAGATGAGCAACTTCGCTCTATCATCGATACTGGGATGGTGGATGGTGTCGCTCTTATGGATGTGACTATGAATGATCCCCGAATTGAATTAGCTCAGCTTTCAAGTATTCCGGTCATTTCTATTGGACATCCTATGAATGAAATAAATGTGCCATGCATTGATACCGATTTTATTGAAATGGGTGAAATGATCATGCAAACGCTTTGTCGTAATGGGCACAGCAGAATTCTGTTTGCAGGGGGGAAGGAGATTGATTACGAACGAAATGGAGGTGCAAATTACCTCATTCGACTCAGGACATCAATGCATGATGCTGCTGCGCGATACAAGATTCATATAGATGAAGAGTTTACCGACGAGGATGATTTCGATGCTGCCGAAAACCTACTTGAGAGGTTCATCTCGAGTGAGAACACAGCAATTGTGACTCAAGGCGGCCCATTATTCCTTAATAATCTTGTTGCTGCGACGCGGCAGCGTGGAATGAAGATTCCTCAAGATCTTTCGCTGATTTCAGCGGGAACATATACAGATTCCATAGGCAAGCGTCTGAGGATAGATGAATTTCCCTTGATGCCAGCAGAGTTGTGTCAACTGGGCATGAGCATGCTTGTTCGGCTCATGGATGGAACTCTAAAGGGAAAGGAAAAAGCAACATTGATTCATCCCGTATATAGGCAACGTGGATCCATAGCATCGCGTTGATGAAGAACTTGATTTAATAAGGAAACAAGATATGACTGATTTTAATCGTTCCGTCCTTCCCGACGCCGTGCGTTCCAACGGTGCTACCCCGAACCCTTGGTGGGCCAACGCGGTGGTGTATCAGATCTACCCGCGTTCCTTCCAGGATACGAACGGCGACGGCGTCGGCGATCTGAAGGGCATCACCAGTCGTCTCGATTATTTGGCCGATCTTGGCGTGGACGTGGTGTGGCTTTCCCCGGTCTACCGGTCGCCGCAGGACGACAACGGCTACGATATTTCCGACTATCAGGACATCGACCCGCTGTTCGGCACGTTGGAGGACATGGACGAGCTGCTTGCCGAGGCGCACAGGCGCGGTCTGAAGATCGTGATGGATTTGGTGGTCAACCACACGTCCGACGAGCATGCCTGGTTCCAGGCCTCCCGGGACAAGGATGACCCGCATGCCGACTGGTATTGGTGGCGTCCGGCCAGGCCGGGCCACGAGCCGGGCGCTCCGGGTGCCGAACCGAACCGGTGGGGTTCGTATTTCGGCGGTTCCGCCTGGCAGTACGATCCGAAGCGCGGCGAATACTATCTCCACCAGTTCTCCAGGAAGCAGCCGGATCTCAATTGGGAGAATCCGGAGGTGCGCAAGGCCGTGTACAGGATGATGAACTGGTGGATGGACCGCGGCATTGACGGCTTCCGCATGGACGTGATCACCTTGATCTCGAAACATCTCGATAGCCACGGACGGCTGCCTGGAGAGGTCGACTCGGAATTATCCGAAGGAGAGATAGGCGAAGAGGGATACACGAACGCGAGCCCGTTCTGTTCCGATGGTCCGCGGCTCGATGAATTCCTCGCCGAAATGCGCCGTGAGGTGTTCGAGGGCCGTGAGGGCTACATGAACGTCGGCGAAGCGCCGGGCATCACTCCGGAACGCAACGAGTTTATTACCAATCCGGCCCACAAGGAACTCGACATGCTGTTCCTGTTCGACCACGTCAGTGTCGATCAATCCCCCGAATCAAAATGGGATACACACGCTTTTGCTCCTAAAAAACTTCAAGATAGAATGAGCAGACAGCAGGAGGCCGTGAGGAACGCCGGTTGGGCCAGCCTGTTCTTCTGCAACCACGACCAGCCGCGCGTCGTCTCCCGTTGGGGCGACGACACGGACCGCGAGTCGCGCGAGCTGAGCGCCAAGGCGTTCGGCATGCTGCTGCACATGCACCGCGGCACCCCTTACATTTACGAGGGCGAAGAGCTGGGCATGACCAACGCCCACTTCACCGAGCTCGGCCAGTACCGCGATCTGGAGGCCATCAACGCCTACCGCCAGCGCGTGGAGGAGGCCAAATGCCAGTCCGCAGAATCGATGATGGCGGCCCTCGCGCTCATCGGACGTGACAATTCGCGCACGCCGATGCAGTGGGATGCTTCCAGGTATGCAGGTTTCACCGCGGCGGACGCGGCGGTGGAACCGTGGATCGGCGTGAATCCGAATCATGTGGAGATCAACGCCGCCGAGGAGTTCGACGATCCTGATTCCGTGTACACGTTCTACAAGAAGCTCATCGCCATGCGCCACAATAACGCGACCGTCGCGACGGGCGAATGGAATCTGGTCGCGGCGGACAGCGAGCAGGTGTATTCCTTCACCCGTACCGGCGGCGACGACACGATTCTCGTCATGGTCAATCTCTCCGATGGGACGGCGCGGGTGCCTGCTGAGGTCGCGCAACTGCTTGAGGATGGCGTGGACGAGTCACAAGTACTGCTCGGCACCTATGATGCCGTACATAGCGTGAAGTCGATCGCTCGCGGCGAGCTCGCTCGCTGGGAGGGAGTCGTGATCCAGCTCTAATCGACTCAAGCTGACTTCATGTTCACGCTCGACCTTACCCTGGTTGAGTGTGAACATGAAGTCAATGTCAGGGGCGTGTCTATCTCCCGGAGTGGCGTCTCTTAATGGGGAAGTCGATGTCCGTCAAATGTGAATTGGAGAACACTGGCTGGTGCCGCTCACGGTGTTCTCGCTTTCCCGTGTGGGGCTGATACATATTGTAGTTTGCCGCGATGCAAGGATGCTTCGTTGTGTATTTATTGTCAATAAGCATTACTGAAAACTGTTGTGTGATGCAAATATAAGCATTTCTGTCTTTTGTGAATACTCTATGTTTGGCTAAATTGCAATGCTTTGGCATTGTTTGTAGCTTGCTTCTGATTTAAATGTAAGGGAACTTGACAAAAAAGAATTATGAGGATACGCTGTGACTATCCGGTGCAAGAAGGTGCCGGAATAATCTCACGAAGGAGAGAGATATGCGATCCCACACTCAGCGTTTGATGGTTTGCGCAGCTTCTTTCGCGGCTCTGTGCATGGGTCTTGCAGGATGCGGTTCCAATACGGCCGGCACCGGCGGGGATTCCGGGGAGGTCGTCCACCTCACCTACATGCATCGTCTTCCGGATTCCGAAGGTATGACCTTGGTCAAAGACATTGTTGCCAAGTGGAACAAGGATCATCCGAACATTCAGGTCAAGGCCACCAAGTTCGATGGCGCCGCACAAGACATGATCAAGAAGCTTGAAACCGATGTCAAGGCCGGCAATGCTCCGGATCTTGCACAGGTCGGCTACGCTGAAGTGCCTGAGGTGTTCACCAAGGGCTTGCTCGAAGACGTGACCGAAGAGGCCGCGAAGTACAAGAGCGACTTCGCCGAAGGCCCATATTCCATGATGCAGGTTGACGGCAAGACCTACGGCCTGCCGCAAGATACTGGTCCGCTTGTGTACTTCTACAACCAGAAGGCTTTCGATGAGCTGGGCATCAAGGTTCCCAAAACCAAGGATGAGCTGATCGAAGCGGCAAAGACCGCAGCCGCGTCCGGCAAGTACATTATGGATTACGAAGCCGATGAGGCTGGCAACATCTTCGCAGGTTTGGCAAATGCTTCCGACCCGTGGTACACGGTCAAGAATGACGCTTGGGTGGTCAACACTAACGGCAGCGGTTCTAAGGCTGTGGCCGAAACCTTCCAGGAGCTGATCGACAACAAGGCCACGCTGACCAACCCGCGTTGGGTGCCGTCGTTCGACGCATCCCTGCAAGATGGCACGCTGATCGGCAACATCGGCGCCGCTTGGGAGGCTCCGCTATTCATGGACTCCGCAGGAGACACCGGTAAGGGTGACTGGCGTGTCGCCCAGGTCGGCGATTGGTTTGACAATGGCACCAAGACCGGCCCTGACGGTGGTTCTGGTGTCGCAGTGCTCAAGGGCTGCGAGCACAAGGCCGAAGCCATGGAATTCCTCGACTGGTTCAACACTCAGGTTGAGGATCTGACCTCCCAGGGTCTGATCGTGGCAGCCTCCACCGAAGCCGCGAAGACTCCTGAATCCTGGAACGAATTCTACGGCGGCCAGGACGTGATGAAGGAATTCGCTACTGCCAACGACAACATGGTCGCATTCAACTACATGCCGGGCTACTCCGCGGTCGCCGCAGCTATGCAGGAAGCCGCCGACAAGGCAACCGACGGTTCCGGTAAGGTGGCGGACGTGTTCCCTGTGGCACAGAAGACCTCCATCGACACCCTCAAGAACTACGGTCTGTCTGTAGCGAAGTGATCGACGTATGGAGTCAGAGATCATCCGCTCTGATTCCATAACCCCTCCAACAACGGTGTGGAGCCAACGCGGCACACGGCTTCGCACCGTTGTTCATAACATTCCTCACGAATATTCCTCCCTGTGAATATTCCCTATGAATCGATCTAGCTGATTCGACGGAGCGGCTGAAACTGGCACTCCTTTCCCGTGACGAAGATTTGGATACGGCGATTCGAACTGTGGAAGATGCCACCAACGATGAGTGACATCCGATGCGAAAGATAGGTACATCATGATTGCAACAACGCAAGCGGCGAAACCAAAGCGCACTGAAGCGCAACGCCGCGAGAATCGAACAGGATGGGCGTTCATGGCGCCATTCGGCATACTGTTCGCCATCGTATTCATCATCCCGATTTTCTATGCCATCTACTCCAGTTTCTTCCGTCAGGTCACCGAAGGCGGTGGCGCTTACGGCGGCGGCGAATTGGTGAATAAATTCGTAGGATTCCAGAATTTCGAATATGTGCTTACGTCCGGCAATTTCTGGTCCGGTGTGGGCAGGGTGCTGATTTACACCCTCATTCAGGTTCCGTTGATGATTGTCGTCGCGCTGGCTTTGGCTATGGTCATCGATTCGTTTGTGGTCAAGCACATCACGGGCTTCCGCCTCGGCTACTTCCTGCCGTACGCCATTCCAGGTGTGGTTGCATCCATCATTTGGGTGTACCTGTATAACGGTCAGATTTCGCCGATCGTCAAAGGTCTTGCGGCCATCGGAGTAAACGTTGATTTCTTCAGCAAGAACGTTGTGCTCGCTTCCATGGCAAACATCACCACCTGGACGTTCACCGGCTACAACATGCTGATCTTCTTGGCCGCACTGCAAGCCATTCCGCACGAACTGTACGAAGCCGCGCGTATCGACGGCGCAAGCGGATGGCAGATTTCCATGCGCATCAAACTGCCGAACGTGCGTTCCGCAGCGCTGCTGTCCATGTTGCTGTCCATCGTCGGCACAATCCAGCTATTCAACGAACCGCAGATCATGCAGACCGCCGATCCAGGCATCTCCAAAACCTATACGCCAATGATGATGGCCATGAACACATCCCAAGGCACACTGACCCCAGGCGGCGACGGACCTGCATCGGCGGTCGCCATCGTTATGGCACTGATCGCAGGCATTCTCGCCATGATCTACGCACTGGTCGAGAGGAAGGCGAACGAACAATGAGCAACGCAGTCGCAACAAGAAAAGACGAACGCGCCCGCAGAAAAGCGGAACGCATGATGGAAAAGCAACGTGAAGCAGCCGAGCATGATCTGCCACGCTCCATGCGCCCGTCGCCGATCGTCAAAACCATTACCGTGATCGTGCTCGTCGTAGCGTTGATCTACTTCCTGTTCCCGATTTACTGGGCCATCATCGCATCCACCAAAACACCATCGCAGCTGACTAGCAGCAACGGATTGTGGTTTGCCGTCGGACTTGACCAGATTCCTGACGCCATCGCCACCAACTATTCGAAGCTCATGGGGTGGACCCGTGGCCAATTCTGGCGTTGGGTGCTGAATTCCCTGATTTACTCCGGAGTTTCCGCACTGATCGGCACAATCATTTCGGTGATGGCCGGCTACGCCACCGCAAAATTCAACTTCCGAGGCAAGGGCATCGCCATTGGCGTGGT
The DNA here is from genome assembly GCF_000800455.1 of Bifidobacterium catenulatum PV20-2. Lineage (NCBI taxonomy): Bacteria > Bacillati > Actinomycetota > Actinomycetes > Bifidobacteriales > Bifidobacteriaceae > Bifidobacterium > Bifidobacterium catenulatum. Next base: position 2,177,193 of record NZ_CP007456.1, on the reverse strand, counting down.
CATGGGATGCATGCTGATGCCGGTCGCACTACTCACCATTCCGCAGTACTCCATCTTCCACGCACTGCACCTGACCAACACCATGCTGGCGATCATCATCCCGTGCTGTGTTTCGCCATTCGGCTTCTTCCTGGGGCGCGTATACGCGCAAACCTCCGTGCCGAACGAATTGCTGGAAGCGGCACGCATCGACGGCGCCAGTGAAGCAAGAATCTTCTTCACCATCGTGCTCCGCCTGCTCGCTCCAGCCATGGTGACCATCTTCCTGTTCCTCTTCGTAGGAACGTGGAACAACTTCCTGCTGCCGTTGATGATGGTTTCCTCCGATACCCTCAAGCCGGTCACACTCGGCCTGTATGGCATGGTATCGCTCGCCACCTTCAACGATCGCGGATCGCTGATGATGGGCGCACTGCTTGGCGTACTGCCGGTGATCGTGCTCTTCCTCGGTCTGCAGCGCTACTGGCAGGCAGGTCTTGCGGCAGGCGCGGTCAAGGGCTGACGGTTATCCATCCAACTCCGTGCGTGGCGTAAACGCTGCGCACGGGTGCCCGGAGCGACGGAACAACCGCAATCCGGGCACCTATCCTATTCCAGGCAGGTATATGCAATGAACGCAAGACTGCACCACAACAATCGTCCGCAAGGATGCATCGGTATCGACATCGGCGGCACAAAAATCGAAGGCGTGCTGCTCGACGCAACAGACCGCGTTGTCGACGTTTGCCGTATGCCATCGCATCCCGGCGAAAACAACGTTGTAACCGACATCGTACGCGTCGCACGTATACTCTCCAATGAACCGTTGCCCATCGGCATTGGCATTCCAGGGCAGGTGAACTGCGAAACTGGGCGGGTGTGCAACGTTGTCAATCTCGGCATCGAAACCTTGGAACTCGGCGAACGCATCAGTGAGATTATGCGCGTTCCGGTTCACGTGGAAAACGATGTGAACGCGGCTGCGGTCGGAGCCACGGAATTCGTGGAACACGTAGACGGCAACGCAACCGTGGTGTTCCTCAACTTCGGCACCGGCCTGGCCGCAGGGATCGTACGCGACGGGCAAGCCGAACACGGGTACAGCGGATGCATCGGCGAAATCGGGCATCTTCCCATCGACCCGAATGGATTCGCATGCCCCTGCGGACAGCGAGGATGCTTGGAAACCGTGGCATCCGGCGGAGCCGTGGCAAAACTCTGGCCCTCCGCGAACCCGCCCATGCCTGACCTCATCCGCAAAGCGCGGCAAGGAGACGAGCATGCCAACGACGTGCTCGGCAAAGTGGCGCACGGCATGGGGGACGTCATCCAAATCGTCGCCCAAGCCTATGATCCGCAGCGTATCATCATCGGCGGAGGCATGGCGAAAACCGGCAATGATCTCATCAAAGTCATTCAAGCCGAACTGAGCCGCAGGGCAGAAGGTTGCCGATTCCTGAACACACTTGACATCGCATCGAAAATCAGAATCGCAGCGGTCGATAAACCAATCGGCGCAATCGGTGCTGCGCTCGCGGCAAAACGAGCACAGTTGGGAAATCAAACAATGTAAGCGACGTGCAACAAGTTGCAGGTAATCGCACAATGATCCGCGTAAAACGGCGAATTCAGAAAGCTGAAAGGCAAATCGATGACAAATGAGAATACCCGCGAATGGGCGATCATTCCCGAACCGAACAGCATGACGGTCGGCGAAGGCGTGGTATCGCTGCCCTACGCGGGTCGTGTGAACGAATCCATTGCAATTGGCGATGGTGATTATCTGCTTGCACATCAGCTTGTTGCCGACATACGTTCCACAACAGGGCTTGATTGGGATGTTGCGACTGGCGATATGTGGCCTGGATTCATCAGTTTGCATATTGCGGATTCGGACGCGTCGGAAGAAGCTGGCACTCCCGGTGCATACACGCTGACTATTGATATTGACGGTATTGCGATTACCGGTTGCGATTTCGAGGGCATGCGCAACGGTGTGCAGACCCTGCGTCAACTCATACGTCAAAACGGTGCCGTGCTACCAGTGCTGCAGATCGAAGATGCTCCCGCATATCGGATCAGGGGATATTACTTGGATGCGACGCGCGGCCGCGTGCCAACGCTTGCATGGCTCAAACAGTGGGCCGACAAGCTCTGCCTCTACAAATACAACCAATTGCAGCTTTACATCGAGCATACGTTCGCATTCGACGGCATGAGCGAAACATGGCGTGGTTCAAGCCCGCTCACGCCGGCAGACATACTTGAATTCGACCAATACTGTGCGAACCTTGGCATCGAACTCGTGCCGTCAGTCTCCACATTCGGCCACCAATACGTGGCGATGCGCACGCAGGAACTGCGCGAACTTGGCGAATTCCCCGAAGACGCAGACCGGCCGTTCAGCTTCATCGAACGCATGAGGCACCACACACTCAACGTCGCCGACGATCGAGCGTTCGCGTTCTCCACGCAACTGGTCGACTCGTACCTGCAACTCTTCCGCACGAAGCGGTTTAATATCTGCGCAGACGAAACCTTCGACCTCGGCAAAGGCCAATCGAAGCAGGAAGCGCAACGTGTGGGCGTCGCAACGCTGTACGCAACATACGTGGGCAAACTGTGCGAACACCTGTCCCAGCAAGGCCACGAGCCCATGTTCTGGGGAGACATCGCCATCGAAATGCCGGAAATCCTCGAAACCCTGCCAAACAACGTCACCCTGCTGAACTGGCAGTACGATCCGGAAGCAACCGACGAGAAAATCCAACTTGTTGCGAAAGCCGGAGCCAAACAAATCGTATGCCCGGCAGTATGGGGGTGGAATGCGCTGCTTCCGCGCGTCGACGACGCATGGAACAACATTGCGCGTATCGCGCGCTACGGCATTGACTGTGGTGCGGAAGGCATGCTCGTCACCGATTGGGGTGATTTTGGGCATGTCAACGATCCGCGCATGGCCGTGCCTGGCATGATATTCGGTGCGCAATATGCGTGGAATCCTGCCGGAGATACTGCCGAAAGTATTGTTAAAGATACTGACGAAAATAGTGCCGAAAATGATTTGCTCGCGCGTATTTCGCGCGTCGAATATGGCGATTGCAGCGCACGATTCGTTGCATTGCTTTGTAACGCTTCCGCGCAAGCCGTATTTACTTGGCGTGAGCTTGTGGAATATCTCGAATTGGATGATGGCACGGGAAACTGCAATACTGATGTTGCGCAAACCATCCCATGCTTGACCGAACGTCTTGCCAATCAGGGAACCGCATTGACCTTGCGTGAAGCGCGTGATCGCATGATGCGTAATATGGCAACGACAATCGAACGAATTCCGCAAGCCAATCGTAAGTTGCAGCAATGCATGGTTGAAATCGCGCCGATTATGGCACATACAGGAAAGCCGGGCATTGCAGCTGCCGTGCGTATCGCCATGGAAGGTCAGCTGTTGCTCAATCGAGTGGGGTTCGCGCTCGCCGACGCACATGGCGTGCGTGATGCGCGTGACGTTGACGATCGGCAGCCTTCCGATTACCGTACGCTGGCACGCGAGCTCGAATGCTGGTGCGAGGCCTATGCGAAGGAATGGGCCGTGACGAGCCAACCATCGGAACTGCACCGCATTCAGGAAACCGTGTGGAAAGCGGCCGACGAGTTGCGGTGAATCAGCAGATAAATCGTCAAACAAATTTTCAAGTAATCAGCAAACGAAAACGTCAATCCAAGTTCAATGAAAGGAACATCATGACTGAAGTCATCATCGTGAAAAACGAACGCGAAGCGGGCGATATTTACGGCCGTTCAGTCGCCGATCTCATCAAAACCAAGCCGAATGCGGTGCTGGGACTTGCAACCGGATCCAGCCCGCTCGCCGCATACCAGTCGCTCGCACGCATTGTGCACAGTGAGCATATTGACGTATCGCAGGTGCGCGGTTTCGCATTGGACGAATACTTGGGATTGCCGCTTGATCACCCGCAGTCGTATCATTCCACCATTCACCGCACGGTTGTGGAACCGCTTGGACTGAACCCTGATTTGGTGCACGTGCCTGGTGACGTGCTTGACGGGGCACCGTTGAGCGACGGCGAACGCATTGCGGCTGCCGGCCCTGCCTACGATAAGGCGATCGAAGAGGCCGGTGGCATAGACGTGCAGATTCTGGGCATTGGCACAGATGGGCATGTGGGCTTCAATGAGCCGGGATCGTCGCTTGCTTCCGGAACGCGCGTCAAAACGCTGGTTGAACAGACACGCATCGATAACGCCCGATTCTTTGACGACGACATCGACAAGGTGCCTACGCATTGCATCACGCAGGGCATTGGTACGATTCTCAAAGCTCGCCATTTGGTGCTGCTCGCCTTCGGATCAGGCAAGGCCGAAGCTGTGGCCGAAACGGTGGAGGGCGGTGTGAGCGCGTTCTGCCCGGCGTCCGCGCTGCAAATGCATCCGCACGCTACCATTATTGTGGACGAAGAGGCTGCGAGCCGCCTACGCCACAAGGACTACTACCGTTACGCCTACGCTCACAAGCCCGCTTGGCAGCGCATCTGATTGCTGCTCCGCAGTCGGTGTCCGCTAGCGTCCGGATTCTTCCACACGCTGGAACATTCCGGACGTTTTTTCGGCCTGTCAGCGGGGCAATTCTTCCACTGGCTGGAAGAATTGAATGCTAATTGAGGAATATGACTGTGAGTGAGTAGGAAGGTTTGAATATGGAACAGTCTCGGGAGCGTTTTGCGAATGAGGTGGACATTGCGTTGGCGCAGTCGGCCCGCCCGTTTGCGATTCACAATGCGCGCAAAGTCGATGCGCGAGGTGTTGCGGAGCATTATTGGCTGGTTTCCGATGGTAGTGCGATTATTGCGACTGGGAATCGGGACGATGATTTTGCTGCGGCTTGCGCAAGCGTCGGTTTGGATGCCGATACTGATTCCGATTCGGTCAGTTCGGCTGATTCCGGCAATGCCATGACCGGTTCGGCTGGTTCCGTCACCGACGCTGCAGGTCGCATGATGACTCCCGGTTACGTCGACATTCATGCGCACGGTTCGTGGGGAAGTTCCTTCGATGATGGTGTGCAAGGCATACGCATGGCTCGCGCAGGTCATATGATGCACGGCACCATCCGCCAAGTGCTCAGTTTGATCACCAATCCGCTAGACGTGATGTGCGCCAATCTTCAAACCGTGCATGGCATGATGAGTGCCCGCCCTGACATTCTCGGCGCTCATTTGGAAGGACCGTTCCTCGCGTTGTCTCGCAAGGGTGCGCATGATCCGGAATGCTTGAAGGATCCGGTTCCCGAATATGTTGATCGGCTTTTGCATGCTGCGAACGGCTGTTTGCGGCAGATCACCATCGCCCCCGAGCTACCGCATGGCATTGATGCGATTTGTCGTTTTGCTGCGGCTGGAGTGGTTCCTGCGGTGGGACATTGCGATGCCGATTATGCGACCGCTCGCAAGGGTTTTAATGCGGGTGCGGGCATTATGACGCACATGTTCAATGCGATGAATGGTTTGCATCATCGTAAGCCAGGCCCGATTCCGGCTGCCGTTGAAGATCCGCGCGTCACTATCGAGTTGATTAATGATGGTTTTCATGTGCAGGATCCGATGGTGCGTTTGGGATTCAGTTTCGCCCCGCATCGCATTGCGTTTGTGACCGATGCCATGGCTGCCACCGATTGCCCGGATGGTCATTATTTGCTGGGTGCGTTGGATGTGAATGTGATTGATGGTCACGCTCGGCTTGTGTCGAATGGTGCGATTGCCGGTTCCACGTTGACGTTGGAAAAGGCTGTGCAACGTGCGGTGCTCGAATTAGGATTCACGCCTACCGACGCGGTGGAAGCCGCCACGTTGACTCCGGCTAAAGCATTCGGTTTCAACCGTGCGAACCCGGTCACCAAGCAGCCGCTCGGTCTGCTTGCCCCCGGCTATGCTGCCGACGTGCTTCTGCTCGACCCCGCCACCTGGGCCGTCGAACACGTCTGGTGCGACGCCCACCTCCTTCGTTGAGGTGCGATTGCTGAAACGTAATTGCAGGACCGGCTCCGTAACGGGATGCCGGTCCTTGCTGTATCTCAAGTTTTTATTTTCAATCTTGCGTTTATTTTCAGTCTTGCGGGGTGAAGCTGTCGCGGGCGACGAGACTGGTGGAGATTCGCATATGCTGGCTGATTTTGCGGTTGGCGGTCAGTGCTTCGGCAAGCATGAGTACTGCAGCTTTCGCAAGTTCGTCCTGGCTGATGTCGTACGACGATAATGCGGGAGACGTGTATTTCGCGATCTCCTGATTGTTTATGCTGATTACTTTGATATCTCGCGGTACCATCACATTTTCGGTGGCAAATGCCTGCAGCACGCCAACCGCCAACGGATCGGCGGCAGCAATCACTGCATCGGGCAAATCATCAGCATGATCCTGCACCAACTGATGCCCTTGTAAACGGCCATTTTCCACAGTGAACGGGCCATCCGCATACACTAATCCCTGCACGTCCAAGCCCAAACGCAGCGCCCAATTGCGAAATGCGAACGTACGAACATCTTCCGGATATTCATGCTCGCCCATAATGTTGCCCAAGCCGCCAATAAAGCCGATTCGTGAGCAACCGGACGTCATAAGCGCGTCACTCGCATCCAAAATCGTCTGTTCCAAATCGGGTTGCACCGAATCGAACAATGCTGGCGCAGGATTGATGTCGATGAAGACGCCGTGGGGAAGTTTCTTATGCAGACGGTGCAACGTCTTACGATCCAACGGCGACGGGCCAACCGAAATGAAACCCGCGTATTTGTCAGCGTTGGCGATCAACGAATCCACGTCTTCCTGCATGGTCACGTTCATGCGTTGCTCTTCGGCATGCTTGACGAGCACTTCGCACAAATCGTCGAAATACGCGTCCTGCAAACCCTTGTCGGGAATGACATTGTCGAGAATCGCAATATCTTGCGGAATGGTGATGCGTTGGTATTGCGGTACGTTCTTGTACCCCATTTCCAGACTGGCGTTTAGGATTTTCTCACGGGTGGAATCCTTCACCGAAAAGGTGGGATCGTCCTTCAAAACCCTCGAAACAGTGGCTTGGGAGAAACCTACCCGTTTTGCTATCTCTCTGATAGTGGCCATTCGAATCCTCCTCAAAGCCATCATTGGCTAAACAGGTTTACTAATTAATTTAGCACATATGATTCCATCCTGCCGTATTTCCTCCAAGCATTTCACGAGATAAAGCAGTCGTGCGACAAACGAGAATCCTCTTTACTCAGCTTGTCTCGGGGCGGCTTCGGGCAATGAAGTGCCCATGGTTTCGAGGCGCATGAGGAACTCGTTGGCGTTCATGGCGTTACTCAACAACGTGCCCTCCGCAAGCGTGCCTCCGATGGAACGGATGAACTCAACCTGATCCAAAGTCTCCACGCCATCGAACACCACATGGAACGCATCATTGTCGCGCGAAATCTCGAGCATGCGCTGCATGATCTGCTTCGCGCGAGGCGTACGGAAAGCGCGAACTACCGTTTTGTCGAATCGTGCGAAATCCAACGGAAGATGTGCGAATGCAGCAACCTCCGAATACGTGGTGCCAGCATTGGTCAAACCCAACTCGACGTTCGGCAAAGCGGCAAGATCGGCGACCTCATCATCAACTTCATCATCAACTTCATCATGCGCCACATGAATGGCATGCGATCCCAACTGCAAACCGAAACGCAGCTGTGGCTGCTCATGAGTCAACTGCTCCAAGCGCTCGTGGAAGACGGACGCGCCCAGTTCCGAACCATTCATGCAAATGTCCACAATATCCAATTCGGGTGCCACCTTGCGGAACGCGGTCATGTCTTTCACGCAGGTTTCCAGCACGTCGAGTGTCAGTTGCACGCTCATATTGAGACGATGCGCTTCGGCCGTTACGAAATACGGTGCCAGCGTACGGCCCTTCTCATCATGCACGCGCACGATCGTATCCAGTGAAGTGATGCGCTTCGTATTCACATCGAAAATCGGCTGGTAGAGCACGGAAATCGTATTGTCTTCGATTGCATGGCGAAGCACGTCGGACGCGTTGACGTAATCGTCTGAACCATTTTGCGCGGCAAGCGTGGCCGTCGTGCCGTCGACCGCCGGCAGGTTGGAACTTTCCGACTCGTAAATATGCGCGCTCGCATCGGCAAGCAGCACGGCGAAACCGTCCGTCGCATTCGAGAACGAAATACTGCTCGACACGTCCACGGAAACCTCACCCTCTTCGGTGTACACCGGCATGACGGCAAGATTGCGCATGCGTGTGGCCAACTCCTCCACATCACTGGTTGACGTCACATCGGTTACAATCATGGCGAATTCCGCGCCGTTCACGCGCGAAAGCGTGGCGTTTTCCGGCAGCAGCTGGCTTAAACGCATGCCCACGGATCGCAGCACGGCATTGCCGATTTTGCGTCCATAATGTTCGTTGACGGTGCGCAAATGCTCCACACCGAAATACACCACGGCAACCAGATTATGCACATTTTCAGTCTGCAGACTCTTCAAATGCCCGATGAACGCACGATACGTGAGCGCTTCGGTCAGCGTATCCGTTTCCGCTTCGGTGCGCAGCAGCGTCACTTCCTTGTTCACGCGCAACGATTCAGCAAGCACTCCGCCGCAAGTGGACAATATCGTTTCGTCGATCGACATGAACGGACGATTCCAAATGCTGCGTTCCATCGCAATATAATACTGTCGCGAGCCGGTGGAAATAGGCGCGGAATATCGGTAGGAATATCCTCTTTTATCAAGATTGTTTGCATCGCTGACGAAACAGCGCATGTGGGGGGGGCAAGGCCACGATTGATGCGCCTCACCACGGTCTCCTCCGGCACTTGATTCGGCAACGGCAGCGCGTCGCTCACATTCGCAATGCATTTCAGCGCACTTCGGGATCGTGCGAGCCTGCTCATCGTATCGACCGTCATCAGCAACAGCGAGTAGGCGATCAGTGCCAGCATGAACACGGAAAGCACGGTGGCAGTATCCGAACCAATATTGGCGAACTGCAGAATTTCAGGAATCCACACAATTGCCATCAAATCAGCCAAAGTCATGGCAAGAATGTGAGACAGTGAATACTCGTGCATGGCTTTACGAATCGGAATTTGTATAAAAAAGAACGTTACAATATCGCAAATCAATCGAATAATCGGCACTGCAACAGTCATGATCAGCAATGGCAGCAGCCAATTCTGAAATTGAAAAGGATTAAATGCAGCATTGACGGAATGCTGGTTGATAATAATCGACAGTACGTGAGAAGTATGCGCAAATAATATTTTGATTAATGGGATTGTCGCAAGCGTGGTTCCGGCGCGAAGAATGCCGATTTTCAGACTGCGTGCGGTGATGATCGACGTGATGATGGTGACGATGATCAGAAACATGGCCACGTCGGGAAAATAGCCGGTTACCAGCAGTATGACGGTCAACGGTGGCAGCACGGTGTGTTCGGCGGCAACGCGATACGACGAACGTTTTTTGTGGTAGATCAGGCACAGCAGAAAGCAGGCCGACCATATGCAGATGCGTGCAGGGTTTTCCATGAACCGCTGCGCACCCTCCTGCGCATGCACGGCAATCGCGGCCGCAATGCACAACGCATAGATGATGGCCAGAATGGTGAGTCTGACCGGTTTTCTGATGCCATCTTTTGACTGACTGCCGGTGGCTGCCTGATGTTTCGATTGCTTCGATGCCATGATTGTTTTTCGTTTCCTTGTTGCGCGCCACTTTTGCTGAAAAGTAGCGACTGTCTTGTGTTACCGCCTTGTATTGTGTCTATGGTTGTGCCTCGCTGAGGCAAGCGTTTATAGCACCGGTCCGATGATGCGCCACGGTGCGTTGGTGCCTTCCTCGGCGCTGTCTGGCTGCTCGTTTTCGTTGTTGCCCAGCGATTCGTAGATATTGCCGTTCCGGATCACCTTGTCGCCGTGCTTGTACAGTACGTCTGGCTCCCATGTGGGGTAGGCCTCCTGAGAGGAATGCCAGCTTGCGTTGTCGAAATCGACGAGCGTGCCCGGTATGCCTCGGAATCCTGATCCCAGGGTGGTGGCGAATTCGCCGTCCGTCTGTTTCCTGCCGCTGCAGAACGTTTTGAGCGTGTTTGTGTTCGTATAGTTTTCGCCGCATTGCTGGTCGCGGTTCAACGACCACATGCTTAAGTGTCCCAGGCCTGTTTCCAGCGCGAACGTGTTGATCTCGCGCGCATTGTCGAGCGTGAAATACTCGTTTTTGGTGTCATTCTGGCCGATGAGCACGGTGGCTCCCAGCAGTTCCCAGATCTGATGGTCGCCGAAGAGTCTGCCGCGGCTGTACAGCAAGGTTTTGTATTGCGCGTGGGCCGCGTTCAACGAGCTTTTGATCAGGGTGGATTGTGTGATCGACGTGGATGCCACGTTGAAATCCATGGTCATGAGATTCACGGTGGAGGGCGTCACGCCGGCGTCCAGAAACGCATTCACGGTTTGCATGCCTTGCATTGTAAGGCCTTTCGCGTCGGCTGGAAGCGTCAGACTGATGATCAGATCGTGGCTGGTATCGTCTTTTCCTTTGTTTTTCGCTTTTTCATTGGCGATGAGTTTTGCCACGGCCTGCGCTCGCCGGGTTGCGGCTTCGCTGTAGCCGTCGAGATTCGTGTTTTCGATATCGAAGTCGAGTGAGGTGATGTGATAGCGGTCGATCACCTGCTGGTATGCGTCGGCAAGCGCGTCGACGTCAGTGCATGCGGTGGCCAGTTCGGTACCGTTCTGCCCGCCGAAGCTGACGGTTACCGTGCGGTCGGTTTTGTAGGTTTGCGCGATGCGGCTGTCAAGATCAAGTGTGGAGGTTGCTTCATCAAGCGTGTAATAGCCGCCCCAGCTCGGCTGGCAGCCGTCGCCGGCGGTGACGAATCCGAGAATCACATTCCGGTAGACATTGCCCACCTTGGATTCGAACTCGTATGAGGGGGTTGTGGTCACGTCCACATAGCCGCCGAACCAGGGTTCCGGCAATTTCTTAGCCGCCGTTCGCGTGAACGTGATCCACGACCATGTGCCGGCCGCGACGAGCGCGATGCATAGTATTGCTATGAACAATCGGAGGAAGGAAAATCGCCTTCCTGGAAACAAGGGTTTCATTATTCCCTTTCATCAAGAATCGTCAAGCTGCCATGCCAATGGGGTCATCGGATGGTCAAAACAGGCTGTGCCCCCCGCTTGGCTTCAGTGCGCAGGCGGGGGATTTCACGGGGATTGGGTATTCCTCTCGTGCGCTGGCTCTCTTATATCTCGCTAACAGTAAAGGAGTGTAGTATGTGGCTAGTACGACGATTTAGGCAGTGATGTATGTTTTGCGCCGGTGAGACGGCGCTGGCAATTCAAAGGGGTTTGAGGTGGCAAGAATAGGGGATACTGAGGGTGGTGATCGCAAACATCAGTGGGGAGCGGAAACCTCCACGCAACCGCTTGCGATTATGCATGACAAGCCTTCGCCGACGCGAGTCGTGCTCGGTTACGTTGCCATCATCTGCACGGTTATTTCATGGCTTATCTACATGATCACGATGATTCTGTCATTGTTCGTCAACAATCCCTCGCTCACATTACGTTTCGTGGTTGAAGGCGTGCTGTACATGACGATTGTGACCACGCTGATTTTCAGTGCGCTCGTCTACTTGGTCACACGGCAAGGAGCGCTATACCGCTTCATCCGGCATGAGCGCGTACCTCGAGCCATGCTCGACGACCATTTCGCACACAACTACAGCAAAGGCATCACCGTACTCATCCCATCGTATGTGGAACAGCCAAAAGTCGTCGAAAAAACAATCTGGTCAGCCGCACTGCAAGAATTTCCCGATCTGGCAGTCGTACTCTTAATCGACGATCCTCCACATCCTAAAAATGACGAAGCGCGCGCGATCCTCAAAGCAAGCCGCGAACTTATGCCGAAAGTGCTCGCCGAATTGGCGGTGCCAGCCGAACGCTTCACGAAAGCGCGAGACGAAACCGCTGCGGCGCTCGCCGATCAGATGGATGCGAGACGTAGCGTGGTCGCACGCTGTGCGGAAGACTATCGTGCGGCCGCACAATGGCTGGAGCATAAGGCCGATACTTGGCTGATCGAAGATCATACCGACGATTTCTTCTGCGATCAGGTATTGCGCGGTCTTGCACGCGACTTGCGTTTGACGGAACGGGCGTTGAACGAATCGATCACATTGCAGCAGCATGTCGACGCGAATCGCATTCTGCAACTGTATGAACGTTTGGTGCGTATCTTCACCGCAAAAGGATGGTCTTTCGAGCGCAAACTGTACGCATCGACCTCCCGTGAAGGCAACAAAGCCATGAATCTGAATTCGTTCATCGGATTGATGGGGCACTCGTTGAAGCGTGTGGAAACGTCGGATGGCGTGATTTTGCGTGACGTGTACGAGGACGAATCTCCGGATTTTGTGATGCGTAATTCCGAATACGTGCTGACGCTCGATGCCGATTCCATGCTGCTGCGCGATTACTGCCTGCGTTTGGTGTACCAGATGGAACAGCCGGGCAACGAGCGCGTGGCCGTGATTCAAACCCCGTATTCCTCGTATCGTGGTGCGCCGACACGAATCGAACGCATCGCGGCCGCCACCACCGACATTCAGCACATGCTGCATCAGGGCATGACGTACTATGACGCCACGTTCTGGGTGGGTGCGAACGCGGTGATTCGCAAGGCCGCGCTTGACGACATCTGCGTGGTCTCAACTGAGGGCACGCGCACGGTGAAAACGTATATTCAGGATCGCACGGTGATTGAAGACACCGAATCCAGCATTGATTTGGGCTATTTCGGCTGGCATTTGGTTAATTATCCGGAGCGGTTGAGTTATAGTGCTACGCCTCCGGATTTCGGCTCGCTGGTGGTGCAGCGGCGACGTTGGGCGAACGGTGGGCTGCTGATCATCGGCAAATTCTTCCACATCGTGCATGCCCGGCATCAGCAAGGCAATGATGTGAAGCTGGGCGAGTGGGCGTTGCGCGTGAATTACATGGCGTCCATCGCATGGTCGAGTTTCGGCTTGATGTTCCTGTTGGCGTATCCGTTCAATCAGCGGTTGCTCAGCCCGTGGGTGGTGCTTGCTTCGTTGCCGTATTTTGCCACCATGTCGAGTGATTTGAAACGTAACGGGTATAAGCGTTCTGATATTTTCCGTATTTACGGTTTCAATATCGTGCTGTTGACGGTGAATCTTTCCGGTACGCTCAAGTCGATTCAGCAGGGCATGACGAACACGAAGATTCCGTTCGCGCGCACGCCGAAGGTCAATAATCGTACTGCGTCTCCGGCATTGTATGTGACGATGCCGTGGGTGATCATTATTTATTCGTGCATGGTGTTCTATGCCGATACGTTTTCGCATAACTGGGGTAACGCGGTGTTCGCCGGATTCAATGCGATCGTGACGTTCTGGGCGCTGACTGCATATATCGGCATCTGGCATTCCGTGCAAGACATGGTGGCCGGTCTGATTCGTTGGTTCTTCGTGCCGATCAAGGAACCGCAGCAGGAGGCGGCCCGCAAGAAGTCCTCATGGCGTGACGCCCTCTACTTCGGCGACCGCCAAATGATCTACGAGTCCCGCCCGCTCTGATCGATATGCGCGTGCCGGGCCGTTTGCGCGTATTCCGAAAGCATAAAAGAGTTGTTATCTTCGTGTGAAGGTATCATTGAGGTACAAACTTTTGAAAACCTTGTCCGTATCGGCTTGCCGGTCGGTCGGAACGGGCTAAGAAGGTTTGCAAATCCGCAAGAAGGTTTCCGCCGTGCTACTTGTCCTACGTTAAAAGTGGCTAGGCTAGGGGCGGGTCGAAGCGACCTTGTGTCGAGCGCCTCCTAGGGTCCGATGGGAATGGGATCGTCCGTGCGGGGGGACAGTAAACAAAGCCTTCGATGGTGCGGTAATTCCGGGAGCAAGACCCATCGTGCTCCCGGTTTTTTATACATGTGGCAAGGGGTTGCGTTGGCGGATGACGGCAGACTTTGGTGCCTGTCCCATCGCCGGTTGATACAAAACCTGTCCGCCACAGAAAGCGAAAGAAGTAGCTGCAAAATCTGCGGTAGTTTGTTTGGATTCTCTTATTATCGGGGAATGATGGGCAGGCGTGTCAAAACGTTTGACAAATCGGAATTACTGTTTTACGATTAGTGAAACGTTTCGACGAAACGATTCGATAAATTTGTCGAACAGGGTCCGTAGGAGAGATTCCGGGAGACTTGGCGGATGGTTTCGTTGGATGATGAGTGAGGATTGCGGCACGCGCAATGTGTGGCGCAAGCGATTTGGAGAGCCGAAGGAGGCGGAAGATGGCGGGCATCAAAGACGTAGCCCAGGAGGCGGGAGTGTCGGTTAGCACCGTTTCGTACGTGCTTTCCGGCAAGCGTTCCATCTCCGCCAAAACCACCGATAAGGTGATGGCCGCCGTTGAACGACTTGGATATACTCCGGATGCCAGCGCCCGTAAAATGCGTGGTATGCGCAATCATATTTTTGCGCTCAGCGCGCCGATTCGCGGTGATATCAATCAGGCCAAATACAACGCTTACTTTCTGCAGACCGCATGGCAGGCAAAGAACCGTGGCTATGATGTGCTGTTGCTTACCGGCGAGGACGCGGTGGCTGACATTCGGCGCGTGACGCAAAGCAACTTGGTTGATGGCGTGGTGCTGCTCGACATTGAGGAACATGACGAGCGTGCCGCCCAGGCTGGCTCATATTCCAAACCCTGTGTGGCCATCGGTTACCCTGCAGAGCATGAAGGCTGTGCCTGTGTCGATATCGATTTTGCTACGGCTGGTCGTATGGCTGTGGATTGCCTGTATTCCAAGGGGCATCGGAGTGCTATGTTTTTGCGTGACAATGAGACCGATTACGATCGCGGTTCGGGCTATGTGCTGCTGTTCCGCAAGGCTTTGCTGGAACGTGCCGAAGAGTTGGGCATGACGATTCATGAATCCTCCAAGCATCGTGACGATCGTTTTGATGCCGTGGAATTCGTGCGTGAGCTTCGTTCTTTGGATGAGCGCCCCACGGCGATTGTCAACCAGGCGAACGCCAATGTGCTGAAGTTGGTATTGCAGCAATTACAGGCTTCGGGATTGTGGGTGCCAGATGATATTTCGGTATTGTCGTGCGGCACGTATTTCGAGGGAGAGCTGATGCCGCAGCCGATTACCGAGATGCCGGTCATGCCGCAGGAATTATGTTCTAAGGCTGTGGATCTGCTGGTCGACGCCATCGATGAGCATCGCGACATCAAGGGATTGGTGGAGCTGTCCGCTCCGGTCATGCATAGTCGAGGTTCCGTTACCAAAGTTGGTGACGTGTGAAAAGAAAACTGTAGGAGTATGTCCGTGAAAGGCGGACGGATTTCTGTATCCATAATCGAAACGATTCGAAAGTAAGTGAAGGCGTTGTAGCCGAAGCGAAGATGGTGATTGCCGAATTGAAAAGCGCTAATCCGCGGCCATCGTCGAAACGTTTCGAAAAAAGGAGGCGACACATATCAATCTTCATAACTGAAAAACAACTTGAGACATAACTCAACAACACAACCACCAATAACAAAGGAGAAACCATGAAGATCACACGAGGCATCGCACTTGCGGCCGTGGTGGCAATGTCGCTGACCACGCTCGCTGCATGCGGCAGCGACACCGCGCAAGACGAGGAAATGCCAGACAGCCTGTCGTTCTGGTATTACGAGGAAGACGACGCTGGCCAGACCCAGGCATGGCGTCGCGCCGCGGAAGCCTTCGAAAAGGAAACGGGTGTCAAAATCAATTTCGAACGCAAGTCGTTCACGCAGATCGCGCAGAACGGCAGCCAATTCCTCAATTCCGATGAGGCGCCGGATCTTATGGAATCCAATCGCGGCAACGGTTCGGCTGGCGTGCTCTCCACCATGGGGCTGCTCACCGATTTGGGTGATTACGTCGATCAATACGGTTGGGACAAGAAGGTGACCGGCGCCAATGCGGCCGTGGCCAAGTATGATGAAAACGGCATCATGGATGGTGACACCTGGTACGGCATGACCAGTTACGCGGAATTCCAGCGCGTCTACTACAACAAGGATCTGTTCGCCAAGTACGGGCTGGAGATTCCGACCACCTATGACGAGTTCGTGGACGTCTGCCAGAAATTCGTGGATGCCGGAGTGACGCCGATCGCCGCCGACGCGCAGGAATACGGCGTGATGTGGCTGTGGTGGCAGCTGGTTTCCAAGGAGGCCGACGCCAAATTCATCGACAACTGGCAGCTCTACAAGGGCGATGTCGACTGGAACTCCAAGATTCTCACCAATTCCGTGAACACCATCAACGACTGGCTCGGCAAGGGCTTCATCTCCCGCAACGCCACCGGTATGAAGGCCGAAGACACCACGCAGGCATTCATCAAGGGGGAGTATCCGATCTATCAGACCGGCACCTGGAATCAGGGACGTTTCGTCAAGCAGATCACCACTTTCGATTGGGACGCCGCGGTGATGCCGGAATCGAATTTCGCGATTGGCTGCGCAGGCAATCTGCTGGTGATTCCGGAACGCTCGCACCACAAGGATCTCGCTGCGAAGTTCATTGACTACGTGCTTTCCGACGATGTGCAGAACTACCTCGGCAACGCCGGTGGAATTCCGGTGGCGGGCGACGCCAGCAAGATCAACGACGAGAAGAGCAAGGCCATGATCGAGGAATACGCCTCCTACGCCAATGATGGCAAGCTCAGCTACTACCCGGATTACGCCGCTTCCAACCTTACCGATGCTGTTCCGGCGGAATTCCAGGAACTGGTGAACGGCACCAAGAAGCCGGCCGACGTGCTCAAGGGTATCCACGAGAAGTACGACGTCGGTGTGGAAGACATGGGCGTCAAGACCAACTGATCGTATATCTGATCTCATATCCGACATCGCACGGGATTATTCCGGTTTTGCTCAGTATCAATCATGAATAATCCCGTGCGGTATCGCAAATTACAACTTGCGAATCAATATCGCAATCGTAAATATTCACAGGCAACGCAGCGCAACCAAAGGAAAAGCCAAAATGTCAAAGAAGACCAAAAACGGGGGAGTCTCAATGTCAAGGCTTCCCGGAAACCGTTCCGCAAAATTCGTACCATATCTTGTTCCCGGACTGGTAGGTCTGCTCGTTATCGTCGTTATTCCATTCGTGTGGAACATTTACTTGAGTCTCACTCGCTGGCGTGGAGTTGGCCCGGTTAAATTCGTTGGATTGCAGAATTGGAAACGTCTGTTCGCTGATTCCACGTTCTGGATTTCATTCGCTAATTCATTCTGGATTATTGTGGCTATCGTAGTTATTCCTACGATTCTTGGACTATTTATTTCGTCACTGCTGACTGACGTTATTCAGAAGAAATTCGGCGGCAAGACGGCTTCCTTCCTGCGAGCCATGTTCTACCTGCCGCAGTTGCTGCCGGTTGCTGTCGCGGCCATCATCATGGGCTGGATCTTCCGTCCGGAAGATGGCGCGGTGAACGCGCTGCTCGTCAAGCTCGGCCTGGGATCGTTGCAGCATAACTGGCTCGGCAGCCCTGATAGCGCGCTTCCGGTGCTGATGTTCATTCTGGTGTGGATCCAGTTGGGCTATCCGATCGTGATCTTCATGTCCGGTCTGCAGCGCGTGGATCCTGAACTTTACGAGGCGGCCGGTCTTGACGGAGCCAACTGGTGGCAGAAATTCCGTGTGGTCACGCTGCCGTCCATCATTCCCGAACTGCTGGTGGTCATCCTCACCGCCACCATCGGCGCGCTGAAAACCTTCGCACCGGTCTATCTGCTCACCAAAGGCGGGCCGGGAACGGCAACCACCGTGCCATCATACTATTCCTACAATCAATTCTTCCAAGTGCAACAAGTCGGCTACGGCGCGGCCATCTCCACGGCGCTCACCGTGGTCATCATCGTGTTCTCCATCGTGTTCACCATGGTGCAGAAGCACGTCGAAAAGGAACTGGTCTGAACGGTCCAAGCCGCAAGACCCGTCAAATGTAGAACTCGCAAGACTCGTAAGACTTCGAAAGTCGAGGAAACAATCATGACGCAAACCATGACCGCATCGGCAGCGCGGAAAGCATCCAAGAAAACCCAACATGTGCGCTCGACCGGCGACTGGATCACCCTCATCGTGCTCATAGCAGCCGCACTGCTCGTGCTTTTCCCGCTGCTCGTACTCACCGTCAACGCGTTTAAAACGCCTGCCGACTACAATGCCACAGGTCCGCTTTCACTGCCGAAACACTTCACCATGGACGGCATCATCTCCTTCTGGACCACCACCAAATTCCCGCTGAAATTCTGGAACAGCTTGGTTATTGCGCTGGTAGTGGCAGTGGCCGCCGTCGTGCTTTCCGTGCTGAACTCCTTTGCTCTCGGCATCGGCAGAGTCAAAGGCAACACGTGGATTGTACTCGCCATCATGCTCGCCAACATGATGCCGCAGGAGGCGCTACTCTACCCGCTGTACACCATGTTCAAGCAGGTCGGACTGTACAACACCAAACTGGCGATCATCATCATCTTCACCATCATTCAAAGTGCGTATGGCACGTATCTGCTGTCATCCGTATACGGCACGTTCCCGCAGGCCATTCTCGAAGCGGCGGCCATCGACGGCGCCTCGCGCTGGCAGATTCTGCGCAAGGTGGTGCTGCCGATTTCCTGGTCGACCATCAGTGTGCTGTTCGTGTTCTTCTTCGTGTGGACATGGAACGAATACATGATTCCGATGGCGTTCCTGATGAGCGATGACGTGCAGACCATTCCGCTGGCGCTCGCCACCTTGCAGGGGCAGCGCACGATGGATGCGACCACGCTTGCTTCAGCTTCGCTGCTCAGCATTGTGCCGACCATTATTTTCTTCATTATTTTCCAGCGCAAGTTGTCGCAAGGCATCACCGCCGGTGCCGTAAAGTAGCAGAAAAGGGGTTTCTTATGACTCGAGATAACGATTGGAGCGCCATGCAGAACAGCTCACGTCGCGATATGCAGGTCGATTCATTGGGTGCGTTCGCCGCGCGCAGTCCGCTGGACTCGCTTGCGGTTGCGGCACCAGGGCGCACGCGTTGTGTGAACGCCGAGAATCCCACAGGCGGCAAGGGCACTGCGGCCACTGCGGCCAGTGCACTTGGCCCGTCGCGCAAAGGCAGCCCCTGCATCCAAACCGTGAAAGCGGGGGAGAGCGTCACTTTGATGGACGTGGACGGTCCGGGCGTGATCCGCCATATTTGGATGACCGTCACTGACCGCACGTCGCCTACCGGCCCGAACGTGCTTCGTAACCTGATCCTGGAATTCTATTGGGATGGCGAGGAAACCCCGTCCGTGCAATGCCCGATCGGCGACTTCTTCTGCTGCGGCCACGCGCAGGCCTGCCGAGTCAATTCGATGCCGGTGGTGGTCGTACCCAATCGCGGTTTCAACTGCTACTTCTCCATGCCGTTCGAACATGCGCGCATCGTGCTCCGCAACGATCACAACGAAGACGTTCCCGCGTTCTTCTACCAAATCGACTACACCGAATACGATGCGCTTCCGGCCGGCACCATGCGTTTCCATGCGCAGTGGCGTCGCGAGCGCGTCACCGAACTTGCCCGCGATTATGTGGTGCTTGACGGTGTGCAGGGACGCGGCGCATATGTCGGCACGTATCTGGCGCTCACCGCGTTGGAAAGCCGCTGGTGGGGCGAGGGCGAAGTCAAAATGTACATCGATGGAGACGATCAGTACCCTACATGGTGTAGCACCGGTGCCGAGGATTATTTTGGCGGCGCGTGGAGTTTCGCTGATTTTGACGAGCATGGCCGTATGTATGAGCAGACGTTCTGTGCGCCGTACGTCGGGTTCCCGTTCTATTCACAGCGTCTCGCCTCGCATCGCGAAAGTGCGTATTGGGATGTGAATACGCCTGTGACCCGCGGACTGTATCGCTGGCATATTCCTGATCCGATTTATTTCGAGCATGATTTGCGCGTGGAATGGCAGCAGATCGGCACTGAAGAGGGTGGCAATTTCGAACGTCAGGACGACGTCGCTTCCGTCGCGTACTGGTATCAGCTCGAGCCGCACGCGCCGTTCGATCCGATTGGAGATCGTCGCTTCCGTCAGCCCCGCTGATTTTTGCCCCCGAACTTACGATTTTCGTTCTATTCGGTCGGTTCGGGGTGTTGTGCTGTCTGCATGACTTGCGTTCTGTGCCTGCACAACCCGGGTTTTAACCCGATTTTGTGGGTTGTGCAGACGCAGGGTGCGGGTTGCGTAGGTGGGAAATGCGACTTGCGCAGACGGGGTTAGATATCACGGTATCTGCTGCGTTGATTATCGTGCAAACGTTCTACGTATCCACGCGACAGCCAGTTGCGTCCAGATCTGCATGCTCGGTTCGATGCCGCTGACGCCCTGCCATGCGGTTTCCGCAGTGCCCAACGACAGTCCATGCCCGCCTTGCGGGAATAGGTGCGCTTCGATGCTGACTCCGGCTTTCTTGCAAGCGTCGATCAGCATCAGTGTGTTTTCGTATGGCACGGTTTCGTCGGGAACGGTGTGCCATACGAACACCGGCGGTGTTTTGGTGTCGATATGGCGTTCGATCGATACGGATTCGAGCGCTTCCGGATCGTTGCGTCGCTCGCCAAGCAGCGAGTCGAAACTGCCGCGATGCGCGAGCGGGCCGGACGTGATCACCGGATAGGCAAGCATCAAACCATTCGGGCGCACCGCATCCGGATCGTAACCATGGGCGGCGAGCACGTCGTCGCTGGCGGACGTGGCGAGATTCGCAGCCAGATGACCACCTGCGGAAAAACCGATCACGGCAATCGCTTCCGGATCAACATGCCATTCGGCTGCATGCTCGCGAATCATCTTCATCGCATCAGCGGCTTCCAAAAGCGCAACTGGAAAAACGGAAGGCTTCACCGAATATCGCAGCACAAAAGCGTTGAATCCTGCCGCCAGAAACTGCATTGCAATCGGCTCGGCCTCGCGATCCGACGTCATTTCGTAACCGCCGCCCGGAATCACGAGAACGGACGGACGCACACGATCGGGAACGATTTCTTCACTGTTATCAAGGCAATATTCGACGAATTTCGCTGCGCTGCCGTCGATACCGGAAATTTCATATTCGAAATATTTCATATATCCATCATAGGTGGAACACGGCGCACGCTATGCAGGAACTATTTGGTCCCGCTATTTTTCGTACCTTGTGATCCGTGGGCGCAAATTGTGCAGTCGGGAGAGTGCGTCCTACTCGAGCAGCCAGTCGAGGATGTTACGGTGTTGAATGCCTTGGTAGTCGCCGAGACCGACGGTATCTAGAGTGAGCAGCGTCTTGGGGTGATTGTCGCGCACCGTCTGCAATGGTGCCAGTTCCCGCGCAAGTGTCGACTCGTCAAGCACGGTTTGCGAAACCTGATAGTAGTGCGGGCCGTTGGCATCGGATACGACGAAATCGATTTCTCCGCCCCGAAGCTTGCCGACCGAAACGGTGCTGTACCGTCGCAGCAATTCCAAGTAGATCACGTTTTCGATGCGGTGTCCGAGGTCGCCTTGCCTTTTGCCAAGCAGCCAGAATCGAAATCCCATATCGCCCAAATAATATTTGGATTCGCTATGCAGATACGCTTTGCCTTGCAGGTCGTATCTGGTTGCTTCGAAAAGTAGGTAATTACGAACCATTTCTTCGATATACCCGCTGATTGTGGTGGGGGAAATGCGGCGGCCGCTTGCGGCGAGGCCTCCGGACATGCTTTTCAGTGATGCAAGATTACCTACATTGTCGGCGAGGAATGCAGCTACATCGTTGAATGCCCGCATATCCATACGGGGGTTCCGCTGTGCGATGTCCGCTACAAGAATGGTGTTGAACACGCCTCCCAAATAGTCGGCGATGTCCCGATCTTCGGTGAGCTGCGTGACGTAGGGGAGTCCTCCATATGTGAGATACCGGTCGAACAGCGCATTGTCATTTGCTGTTGATTGCAATGCATTTCGGTATTCCGAGAAAGACAGTGGCAGCATCTTAAGTTCGACATATCGTCCGGTGAGGAGTGTTGCCAATTCGCTGGAAAGCAGATTTGCGTTCGATCCGGTGATATACAAATCGACGTCATCGCGCACGTACAGTCCGTCCGCAGCTTTTTCGAAATGTTCGACGTGCTGTACTTCGTCGAGAAAAACATAGTTGGTGCAGTTCGGCTGCAGTCTCTCAACGATGTAATCGTATAAAGACTGGTAATCGGTTGGATAGTGTGCGTCGAGAGATTCGAAATTAATGGAGATGATACGGCTTTCTGCAATGCCTTCCGCAACCAGCGAACGGCGGAAAAGCTCTAAAACCATGGATTTTCCGCAACGTCGCAGACCGGTGATCACCTTGATGACATCCCGATCTTTCCACCGTTGAAGCCAATCGGTGTACTGCGGTCGCTCGATAAGCTCACTGGTGACCATGTGGAACCTCTGCCCTGTTGAAATGATGTTGATGTTATCCATGATATGTCGAAAACGTCCAGTGAAATGGATGATTTTGCGTTTTTTGCAGAATTGTCCATTTTACTGGATGATTTTGCGGGAAATGCAGAATCGTCCAGTGAAATGGACGATTTTACAGAGTGGGTGAGTGATATGGACGTGCGATTGGGCAAATCGGAAGTAATGTTGCGATCATTCGACGGAATTCACGAATGTGTATGTTCCGCTTACATGTCCGATACATTTTTCCCAGCGAATTGACAGGAACACGCATCATTCTTCCAAGACTTGGGCGGTTATATAGAACATGTCAGCGGTTACGGCAGCTGGCGAGGTTCCCGAAGAACCCCATAACTGAACCCTTCTTCTCTCTTCTCTCTCAGCCGGCGGCCTTTCTCTCCGCCGGCTTTCTTCTTTTCTGAACAGGATTCATGTGATTGCGATTGGTGTTTTCCGGTTGCGTAAAAGGCGCATGAAAAGAAACGGTCGGTCACGCGCCTGTTGGCGTATGGCCGACCGTTGGCGGTCTGTGATTATGCGTGGTCACTGGTTGGCGTTTGTGATTCAGCAGCGGTCATATGAAAAATCACGGATGCGTTCGAGGCAATCCACGCTGGCCGTCAGCCATGGCATGCCGATCACGAACACGTGCCCCAATGCTTCGTGACGGCCCGCTTTCGGGTCGAACAGTTCGAAATCGGCTCCCTTGCGCGATAGGGCCGTGGCAAGCGCCAGATTGTCTGCCTCCAGAAAATCGTCGCTGCAGGTGGTGATGAACAACGGCGGCAGATCAACGTTGTTGACGAGTCCTTCCGCGGTGAGGAATTGCGGATCGGCCGCTTCGAGGCCGGCGAAGAATTCCGTGCCAAGAGCTTCATCGAGCGCGATTCGCGTATCGGGTGTGAACGCGGTAGCGCCCAAGCCGGCTTCGTCGGCGGCCTGCTTGGAAGCCAAGCCGTACACGCCGCACACCGGAGCCGCGCCGGCGAAACCGATGCCCGAAGGCTCGTCAATACCAAACGCGGCCGCAGCTTCGGCGCTGTTCTCGATTGCCAGCGTCAGCATGGTCAATGCGCCGCCGGCTGAATCGCCGGTGAGGAACACGGCGTTCGGATTGACCGGATAATCGGCCAAATGCGCCTTGATCCAACGCAATGCCGCTTGCACATCCGCCAGCTGACCCTTCAGATCGGTCTGCGGAGCCGGGCGGTAATTCAGTGAGAACACGGCGAATCCCATATCGGCCAGATGCACGTTGAAATTGCGGTTCAGTTCCTTATATCCATAGGTGAAACCGCCGCCATGTATATCGATGTACACCGGTGTCGTATGCCCGGCGCGCAGTACAGCATCATGCGGCAGATACAGATCGAGCAAGTGTCCGCGGCACTGTCCGGCTTCCGTATCGTAACCGCCGTCAGGCAGGTATGGAAGGTCCTCGATCACATCGATCGTGTCCGGAGTATGCCACAGCTCGGAACGTGGGGTGTCAACCGCGATCGCGCTGAAACGCAGGTCAAGAATGCCGCGGACTCGCTTTTCGGAAAGTCCCGCAAGATCGCCGTCGGTTTCCGTCCAACGTTCCGCATGCTTGATCATCTCGTCGGTAAGACCATATTTTTCCGCATATTGCGCGATGATCGCCTGTTCATCCGCCATCATTGCCGTCCTTTCGTGATTTTTCATACGATTGCGGTCGTTGCCGTCGTCGGAATGCCGCACTTCGATATATCGTACCGGTTCGATACGGAAAGCGCTACCGCAATCATCCATATTTCATTGCGTTCACAGCGAATTTATGCAACGATGCATGTGTTGATTTTACTGCGATTGCGACACGCCGAAATCACCTACGTTGCATCGAAAAACGGTTCGCATAGAATGAGTCGCGTTTGCGAATCCGAACAGGGGTTTCGACCGAGAGAGACGGCAACGGGACGCTCGACGAACGACGGACGTGAATCGTAACGGCAACGAACAGCCGTAAGAGCAACGAATCAACGCAACAACAGCCCACGAAAACCTAAATACCCAAGCAAACAATCTGAAGGAACGCTACGTATGTACGTCGATCCGAATCGAAATACAGAAGCAGGCAACCTCAAATGGATCCTGCCATACTGCAAACCCGACCTGCCGCGAGTTGCCGGCGCGATAGTGCTATTCTGCGTCAACAACACCATGGCTCTCATCATTCCGCTATTGTCGGGCCTCATTGTGGATCGTGTGATCGTGCAAGGACACGTCGACGAACTGACACGACTGTGCATCATGATGATCGTGTTCACCATCGTGCGCGTCGCCTCACGCTACGGCTATCAAATGTGGATGGAACGTTTCGGACAGAACTCCGTATTTCGTCTCGTCAGCGACGAATACGAGAAACTGCACGAACTTGACTTCACATATTTCAACCACACACGCACCGGCGACATTATGAGCCGCATGACCTCCGACACCGACGCCATCCGTCACGCGTTGAGCTGGGTGAGCTACCAGGTGCTCGACTGCGTGGTCATGTTCGTCGGCGCGCTCGCCATGATGTTCACCATCGACTGGCGTCTCGCACTCGCGCTCGCATGCGTCACGCCGTTCATTTTCATTCTTACGCGCGGACTTTCCACGCACGCAAGACCGCTGTTCTTCGCCATCCGCAATTCGCTCGCCGAAATGAATTCGATGGTCGAAGAAAACATCGAAGGCAACCGCGTGGTCAAAGCGTTCGTACGCGAACCGTACGAAACCGAAAAATTCGACGAACGCAACGACGATTACATGCAACGCAACATGGCTCAGGCTTACAACAGCCGCAAATACATGCCGTGGCTTGATGCTCATGTACGGTAAGGAAGCAAGCAACCGAAAACAAGAGATAGACCGCCAGCACTACACTATTCCGAACCAAAGACCAAAAGATAAGCATTGTGGGAAAATCTAAACTTTTGGATTTTCCTACAATGCCAACTACGGCGGAATCCCTCCCACTCCTTATATCTTTCTGTATACATTGAATTTGTATTTAGTAAAATGCAGACAACACCACGGATCGGCTTTTGGTTGGACAATTCCAACCAAACACCACAGCAGACAGCAGAAAACATTCTGAACGCTAGGAAGCCGGTATGATTGTTACATATAAGGGGAAGAAAAATTTCTTTTAGGTACTTGCTTTCCTAAAACTGATGTGATACAATGATTTAATCCAGAAAAGGAGTAAAAAATATGCGGCAAGGTATTCTTAAATAAAACTATAATCAAATAGTGGGAACAAAGGATTATGATAGCTCCTTTTGTAGGGGCTTAGTTTTTTGTACCCAATTCAAGAATACTTTTGCCTTATCAATTTTGACATATCCCCAAAAACAGCAATCACAAACAGGTGTATGCTGTATATGTGTATGTCCGCAACTTATAATCCCCAGTGGTAAAAGTATTTTACTGCTGGGGATTTTTATGCCCTTTGGGGCTGTAAAGGGAGGGTTATTGGCCAAAATGTGTGTCTGGTGGTATGGGGTTAGTCGGTGGTGTTGGGGTATTTTACGCGGGTGTGGAATTCGTTCCAGTCGATGCCGGTGCCGTACCGGTTGGGGATGCCGTAGGTTTCGTATGCGCCTTGTGGGCTGTGTTCCCATGCTTTGCGGTAGAGTTCCTCGATCTGCTGGTCACTGATGGCGTTGGTTATGAGCCATGAGGCTGGTTTGGGCTGTCGGGTGTGTTGATAACACCACCAGCAGATCGCCTTGATTCGGCGCAACAGGCTTAATCCCCGGTGGTGGCGGAGCATGTCGCGGATCCGCCCGTTCCATGACTCGATGAGGTTGTTCGTCGCTGGGATCGGCGTGGTGCAACCCTTGGGTGGTTCCAGGAACGTGAACAGGTGGTTCTCGCGGATACGTCTGCGGATCATGCGTTTGGCTTTGACGAGGCGTTGGTGCTGGTCGGCTATGGTACCGTCCGCGTACGTGCTCTTCTCGTCAAGGAACGCGTCGTACGTTTGCTCCCACTGGTTGTAGGAGGCGAGCCATGCGGCCGCGGCATCCGTGTCCGTCACGCGGCTCAAGGCGACAGCAATCTTCCGCAGTTGTTTGCCTGCCTCGGACCTTGGCTTGATTCCGGTGAGCTGGGTGATGTTCATGCACACGTGAAACAAGCACCGCTGCACCTTGGTATCAGGCCAGTGCTCGCGCAATGCCTTCAGAATGCCACCGCCCCCGTCGACCACCACCGCCAGTGGCGGGGCGATCCTGGCCATGAGATGAGCCCACGCGGCAGCGGTCTCGCTTTTGGCGACGTACCAGCCGATCACATGCCCGCAGGCGATCGCTATCAACACGACCGCATCCCGATGCAAGTGAATACCGTCCAAATGCACCACGTCATACACCTCGTCGACCAGCGGAACCGGCGGCCACAGGCTCCATAACAACTCGTTCATCCGGCGCAGCGTGCGCGCCGGGATCGCATACTCGGCCTGGCTTTGCTTGGACAACAACCAGCGCAGCGACGTCTCCAGATCCGCCGCCCGCCGATCATAGCCGCGCGACAGCGAGCTACCGCAGCCGGGATCCTTGCACCGCCAGCGCGTCCTACCGGCCGAGGTCTTTCCGTTCTTCTTCATCGTGGTGTGACATCCGGGACACAGAGGAATTCTCATACCTTTCAGACAACCACATTCAAACGCTCCTCACGCCTACTGTTATAAGACGTCCCAACCGGTTTCAGACACACATTTTGGCCGACCTGGAAAGTCCCCTCCATCACATTCAAATACCTCCAGACCCTTGCAGCACAAGGCCTCAGAGACAATTCCAGACACACATTTTGGCCAATAACCCTAAAGGGAGGACAATCACATGAAAATAATCAATATTGGAATTCTTGCCCATGTAGACGCTGGAAAGACGACCTTGACGGAGAGCCTGCTATATGCCAGCGGAGCCATTTCAGAACCGGGGAGCGTCGAAAAAGGGACAACGAGGACGGACACCATGTTTTTGGAGCGGCAGCGTGGGATTACCATTCAAGCGGCAGTCACTTCCTTCCAGTGGCACAGATGTAAAGTTAACATTGTGGATACGCCCGGCCACATGGATTTTTTGGCGGAGGTGTACCGCTCTTTGGCTGTTTTAGATGGGGCCATCTTGGTGATCTCCGCTAAAGATGGCGTGCAGGCCCAGACCCGTATTCTGTTCCATGCCCTGCGGAAAATGAACATTCCCACCGTTATCTTTATCAACAAGATCGACCAGGCTGGCGTTGATTTGCAGAGCGTGGTTCAGTCTGTTCGGGATAAGCTCTCCGCCGATATTATCATCAAGCAGACGGTGTCGCTGTCCCCGGAAATAGTCCTGGAGGAAAATACCGACATAGAAGCATGGGATGCGGTCATCGAAAATAACGATGAATTATTGGAAAAGTATATCGCAGGAGAACCAATCAGCCGGGAAAAACTTGCGCGGGAGGAACAGCAGCGGGTTCAAGACGCCTCCCTGTTCCCGGTCTATTATGGCAGCGCCAAAAAGGGCCTTGGCATTCAACCGTTGATGGATGCGGTGACAGGGCTGTTCCAACCGATTGGGGAACAGGGGAGCGCCGCCCTATGCGGCAGCGTTTTCAAGGTGGAGTATACAGATTGCGGCCAGCGGCGTGTCTATCTACGGCTATACAGCGGAACGCTGCGCCTGCGGGATACGGTGGCCCTGGCCGGGAGAGAAAAGCTGAAAATCACAGAGATGCGTATTCCATCCAAAGGGGAAATTGTTCGGACAGACACCGCTTATCCGGGTGAAATTGTTATCCTTCCCAGCGACAGCGTGAGGTTAAACGATGTATTAGGGGACCCAACCCGGCTCCCTCGTAAAAGGTGGCGTGAGGACCCCCTCCCCATGCTGCGGACGTCGATTGCGCCGAAAACGGCAGCGCAAAGAGAACGGCTGCTGGACGCTCTTACGCAACTTGCGGATACTGACCCGCTTTTGCGCTGCGAGGTGGATTCCATCACCCATGAGATCATTCTTTCTTTTTTGGGCCGGGTGCAGTTGGAGGTTGTTTCCGCTTTGCTGTCGGAAAAATACAAGCTTGAAACAGTGGTAAAGGAACCCACCGTCATTTATATGGAGCGGCCGCTCAAAGCAGCCAGCCACACCATCCATATCGAGGTGCCGCCCAACCCGTTTTGGGCATCCATCGGACTGTCTGTTACACCACTCCCGCTTGGCTCCGGTGTACAATACGAGAGCCGGGTTTCGCTGGGATACTTGAACCAGAGTTTTCAAAACGCTGTCAGGGATGGTATCCGTTACGGGCTGGAGCAGGGCTTGTTCGGCTGGAACGTAACGGACTGTAAGATTTGCTTTGAATACGGGCTTTATTACAGTCCGGTCAGCACGCCGGCGGACTTCCGCTCATTGGCCCCGATTGTATTGGAACAGGCATTGAAGGAATCAGGGACGCAACTGCTGGAACCTTATCTCTCCTTCACCCTCTATGCGCCCCGGGAATATCTTTCCAGGGCTTATCATGATGCACCGAAATACTGTGCCACCATCGAAACGGTCCAGGTAAAAAAGGATGAAGTTGTCTTTACTGGCGAGATTCCCGCCCGCTGTATACAGGCATACCGTACTGATCTGGCCTTTTACACCAACGGGCAGAGCGTATGCCTTACAGAGCTGAAAGGATATCAGGCCGCTGTCGGTCAGCCGGTCATCCAGCCCCGCCGTCCAAACAGCCGCCTGGACAAGGTGCGCCATATGTTTCAGAAGGTAATGTAAAGATACATAATCGTCAAGACGGCAACAATCAGAAGTTATGGAGGGTAACAATGGAATATAGTAAGGAAGATTTATTACAGCTTTGTCGGCAAGATTGACTTGCCCGAATAACCGCCCGACCTATCCGACACAATGGCCAAGTGTCGGATAGGAACGGCAAAATTTTTTGCACTTCTATTGCTTCTTTATCACACATAAGCAGACGGATTGGGATTCTCGCTGCAGCTGATCACGCTCGGCCTCGGCGGATTCCTGGTGATCACCGGGCGCATGACGCTTGGCGATCTCGTGGCGTTCAATTCCTACCTGTGGATGATCGACGGGCCGGTGCGCCAATCCGGATGGCTGATCAACGACTGGCAGCGTTTCAACGCATCCTGCATCAAAATCCGCAAACTGCTCACCTCTCAGTCGCACATCACGGAAAAGCCGGGAGTCGGCGCAAAAGCGAATACCGCGACTACGAATGCGAACAACGCCAACAATGCCAACGGTGCAAACGATGCAACTGGCAACATCTCGCAATCGCAGGCGACGTTTACAACGTCGGCGACACAAGCGGCGCAGACAACACAGGTAACGACTAACACGACCCGCATCGCCGGAAGCATCGACTTCCAGCATGTCAGCTTCGCCTTCCCCGACGAACCGAACACCCCCGTGCTTGAAGACGTGGATTTCCATGTTCCGGCAGGTGCCAAACTTGGCATTCTCGGCGAAACCGGCGCGGGCAAATCCACCCTTGTCAACCTCATCTC
The DNA here is from genome assembly GCF_000800455.1 of Bifidobacterium catenulatum PV20-2. Classification (NCBI taxonomy): domain Bacteria; kingdom Bacillati; phylum Actinomycetota; class Actinomycetes; order Bifidobacteriales; family Bifidobacteriaceae; genus Bifidobacterium; species Bifidobacterium catenulatum. Next base: position 2,147,106 of record NZ_CP007456.1, on the reverse strand, counting down.
CCGCTTCTACGACCCCACCGAAGGCCATGTGCTCATCGACGGCGTCGACGCGCGAGACTGGCCGCTTGCCGCACTGCGCTCGCAAGTCTGCGTCGTCGCGCAAGACACGTTCCTGTTCTCCGACACCATTGGCGGCAACATCAGCTTCGGTGTGGGCGAACAGCGCGAATACGACGAACAGTACATTCGCCGCATGGCCACCATCGCTGGCGCGGACGGCTTCATCCGTAGCATGCCGGAAGGTTACGATACCGTGGTTGGAGAGCGCGGCGTCGGCCTTTCCGGCGGGCAAAAACAGCGCCTGAGCCTCGCCCGTGCGCTTGCGGACAATCCGTCGATCCTCATCATGGACGATACGACCAGCGCCGTCGATATGGAAACGGAAGCGGAAATCCAACGTCACCTGCGCGAGCTGGACGAGCGGAAAACCATCGTCACCATCGCGCACCGTATTTCATCGGTGAAAGATTCCGATCTGATTCTTGTGCTCGAACACGGCCGCATTGTGGAGCGCGGCACGCATGACGAACTCGTGGCCGCGCATGGCCGATATTGGGAGATCTACTACAAGCAGCTTGGCTTGCAAGCGGGTCGTTCCCATGGTTTCGAAGCGTGACGCAGCTAAGGCAAGAAAGGAGGAAAACCCATGGCAAAACGTAATACATTCCGTGAAGACGAAGAGCTGGAAGAGCATATTAATCTGCACGATATTCTGCGTATCGGCGTCTATTTAAAACCATATATGTCGCGTATCGCACGCATTCTCGTCGTCGTCGTAATGATGAGCTGCATTGCGGTAGTTGTACCATATTTGACGAAAATCATGATCGATAGTGCGATTCCGTCGAAAAATCTCACCTTACTTGGTGAACTAACGGGATTGATGGCCGTGCTTATTGTGATTTATGAGTTTGGATTGCGCTATCGTACCGTTGAAATTACTCGAGTTGGTCAGCTCATGTTGAAAGATATGCGTCGCGATATTTTCACGCATATTCAAACGTTGCCGTTCAGCTATTTCGATTCGCGTCCGCACGGCAAAATCCTGATTCGCGTAGTCAATTATGTGAACACCCTTTCCGACACGTTGAGTTCCGGTCTGATCAACGTGATTTCCGACGTGTTCACGTTTCTGATCACCCTGGTGGTCATGTTTGTGGTCGATTGGAGGCTCGCGCTGTTCAGCTTGGTGCTCTTCCCGTTTCTGATCGCGTGGGTGATGATATTGCAACATTTCCAGCGTCGCGCGTACCAAGTGCTATCGAACAAGCAGAGCAATCTCAACGCGTTCATCCACGAGTCGATCGCCGGCGTGAAAACCACGCAGACCTTCGCTCAGGAGGCCGCACAGTTCAAAACCTTCCAGGAGCAGCAGAACGACGTGCGCGCCTCGTGGATGAAGGCCGTGCACATCCAGTTCCTCATGTGGCCGGGCATCCAGACCATTTCCGTCATGACGATCGCGTTCATCTACTATGTGGGCGTCACGGGCTTCGGCGCGGTGAACGTTTCCACCGGTGTGCTGATCGCGTTCGTCGGGTATGCGAATAATTTCTGGAATCCGGTGATCAGTATCGGCAATTTCTACAATCAGCTGATCACCTGTTCCGCATATCTTGAGCGTATTTTCGAAACGCTTGATGTGCAGCCGGAGATCCGCAATGCGCCTGACGCGACCGAACTGCCGCAAATCGAAGGCCGCGTCGATTTCAACGATGTTATCTTCCGTTACGAGCCTGACGGTCGCAATATTCTCAATCTGGTCGATCTGCATGTTGAGCCAGGCAGTACTGTTGCGTTGGTCGGCCCGACCGGTGCCGGCAAAACAACGATCATCAACCTGCTGTCGCGTTTTTACGACGTTGCAGAAGGGTCGGTGACGATTGACGGGCATGACGTGCGTTCGGTCACGTTGGAATCGTTACGTCGGCAGATGGGCGTCATGCTGCAAGATACGTTCATTTTCTCCGGCAATGTGCGTGAGAACATTCGTTACGGCAAGTTGGATGCGACCGATGCCGAGATCGAGGCGGCTGCGAGGGCGGTGCATGCGCACGAGTTCATCATGGATTTGCCGAACGGATACGACACGGTGGTGGAGGAGCGTGGTTCCACGCTTTCCGCGGGTCAGCGCCAGTTGATTGCGTTCGCGCGAGTGCTGTTAGCCGATCCTCGCATTCTGATTCTCGACGAAGCCACGTCGAATATCGATACCCGTACCGAAGAGGCGCTTCAGGCCGGATTGAACCACCTACTGAAGGGGCGTACGAGCTTCATCATCGCGCACCGGCTGTCCACCATCGAGAACGCGGATGTGATTTGCTACATCGACCATGGGCAGATCGTAGAGCAAGGCAACCACGCCGAGCTGCTCGCCAAGCGTGGCGCCTACTATCGCCTCTACGACTCCCAATACGCCATGATCAGGTCTGATCAGGGCTTAGGCTGATTAAAGTCGGCTGGTCTAATCCGTTCGGGCTGATTTGACTCGATTGGCTTGATTTCCCACGCGATGCTCGTGCGATTCGCGGAACACGCATGCGATTCGTGCGATGACTGCGTCTTTGCTTTGCCGAAAAATGCATTTGCCGAAATCCTGTTGCTGAACGTTTCCTGAATGCCTATAGACACGCATGCACGCCATGCCTCGTTTTCCGTCTAAGCTAGTGGAGGTACGTCAAACGATACACGTTAATAAACAGGCGGTATCCGAAGCGCGAAGGAGATGGCAATGGCAGCCAGCATGTTGAACCCCCTACTTCCTCGTCAGGATGGACGTCTCGAATGGGGTAACGGTGTGGTGTCCATGCTGTTCGACATTGCAGGGGATTCTCCCGTCCGCCTATGCAACGTTGTAGGACGAGGCATGATCCCCATTGACGGTCGCCTGTCCGACGATGGAAAGCCTGTAGTGGAAAAGGATCCCCGCCCGATCGTGGAGGTGCTCGCCGCGAACACCGGTTCGCAAGACAACCGTCTCGCATTGATTGCCACGGTCGCCGGCAGCAAGCTACGCTTCGTTTCCGCGCTCGCGTCCGAGCCTGGGCAGGGTTCCGACGATCCGTTCCGTTTGGAGATCACGCAGTTCGCGTCGTATGCCGATCTTGAGCCGAAAGGCCGCGAATTCGAGCCGACCGCCAGTGAGCGCGATGCGGCTGCCTCTGCTGTGAATCCCACACCCGTAACGGTTTGTGCCGACCCGCATGAGGGCCTGGTGGTCACCTCCGTGTTCGAAGCGTTTCCTAATCTTTCTGCGGTGCGCACGTACACGCGTCTGCAGTCCGCCAAACAACTGCCGATTGAAGCGGTGTCGTCGCTGAACCTGACCGTTCCCATGCGCGTCAACTGCGGCAAAATCCATCGTTCGAATATTTTCTGGGGTGACGCCGCCTGGGCCGTGGAAAACGATTGGCGCGTCCGCCCGCTGCGAGACACCCAGGTGCGTAACCGCAACCAGAAAATCAATCCAGGCCAGTCCAGCTCGAGATTCGCCATGAGCTCCACTTCCACATGGAGTACGGGCGTGCATGAACCGGCCGGTATCGTACAGGTCGAGGGTTCCATGCGCCGTGCCCGCGACTTCTCCGTAATGTGGCAGATCGAGTACAATGGTCCGTGGGAGTGGGAGGTCGGTGAGGATGATCCCGGTCTGCACATCAGTGCATTCGGCCCGGAATATCAGGATCACGGCTGGTTCACCAATCTCGGTGAAGGCAACGATTTCGAGTCGGTTCCCGTGTCGTTTGCCATTGCCGCAGGCGATTGGCAGCAGGCCGTCGCCGAAATGACGTTGCAGCGTCGCGCATTACGCATTGCCAAAGCCCGCGAACTGGGCCGCATCAAGCAGTTCGAACGTACGCAGGGTCTTGTGATCTACAACGATTACATGAATACGCTGTTTGGCGATCCTCGTATTGAGAAGGAGCTGCCGCTGATCGAAGGCGCGGCAAGCGTTGGCGCGGATATTTTCTGCATCGACGCCGGCTGGTACGACAGCACCGACGGCGGCTGGTGGGACATGGTCGGCGAATGGCAGGCCTCCACCAACCGTTTCGGCGACACTGGTTTGCGTGGTCTTGCCGAAAACATCCGTGCGCACGGCATGGGCTTGGGCCTGTGGCTCGAACCTGAAGTGATCGGCGTGAAATCGCCGCTGGCAAGCACGCTGCCGGATTCCGCGTTCTTTCAACGCCATGGCGTGCGTGTGTGTGATTCGGGTCGTTATTTGCTTGATTTCCGTTCCCCCGAAGCACGCAAGCATGTTACACGTACCGTTGACCGTCTAATCGACGATTTCGGCGCGGTGTTCTTCAAGTTCGACTACAACACCACTCCCGGCGTCGGCACTGATTTGAATGCCGAATCCGTTGGCGACGGCTTGTTTGAACATTGCCGCGCATATTTGGATTGGCTAGACGATTTGCGTCGCCGTCACCCGGACGTGATGATCGAAAATTGCGGTTCCGGCGCCATGCGTGCCGATTATGCGCAGTTGTCCCGCTTGGATCTGCAATCCACTTCCGACCAGTGCGATCCGCTGATTTACGCGGCCATCGCGGCCGGCGCAGGTATGACGATTCTGCCGGAACAGCAGGGGAATTGGAGCTACGCCCAGCAGGAGATGGACGATGAGACGGCCGTCTTCACGCTTGCCACGGGCGTGCTCGGCAGATTGTATCTGTCTGGTTTCATCGATCACATGACCGAGCCGCGTCTTTCGCTCGTTCGTGACGCCATCGCCTTACATCGTTGTGTACTTGCCGATCAGCAGCATATGGTGCCGTTCTGGCCGTCCGGACTTCCCGATTTCGACGGCGATTGGCTTACCGTCGGTTTGCGCCATGTCGAAACGGATATGCGCGACGCGTATGTGCGTGGCGAAAACGCATGGAACGAGCAGACTGCCGAACAGAACAGCCAGCAGCCTCAGCAGGAAGACAAACCCGATTACATCATCGTATGGCGTCGCGGAGGCACCCCCTCGGTGAACATACCGCTGGAAGCCGGCAAGACCATCGAGCAGGTCTTCCCGAATCCGGACGAACCCGATTATGCGCCGGACGCCGAACCATGGACTATCGAACGCATGGATCCGGAAACGGTTCGTCTGAACGCAACCACCTCCAAGCGTCCCTCCGCCCGAATCTTCGCGATTCGCCGTCGCGGCTGACCGGTTGATTGACTGTCCGTGAACCCGATCACCTTCACATCCGCGGCACCATACCGGCGCACGACGTGCTCTGTTTCGCACTTGAACTGCGCTGAGACAAGAGCCTACGCCTAGTCGCACGCCAAAGCCTGCGATCAAGCAAGACTGCCATCGAGCGTAGGCTGGAGGCATGAGCAAACACCATCGTGACCGCAGCTGGGCGCCAGCACCGCAACCACTTCCCGAGAACGCGCACGTTATCGACAACCACACGCATGTGGCGTCCGTCGTGCCGTTCTCGCGGGCCATGAGCCATGAAGCCCAAGAAAAAGGCCAACCGGAAGTCCCCGTATACAGCGTCGACGAACTGCTGAACCAAGCACAACAAGTCGGCGTCGAAGGCGTCATCGACTGCGGATGCGAACTACCGAACCTCATGACCGCCATCGACATGGCACGTGAACACCCCCAAACCGTGCACGCGGCCATCGCCATACATCCCAACGAATCCGTGCTCCACGGTCATCGCGGAGTGCCCGGACCAGACGGCCTTCCGCTCAAATACAAACCCTGGCACGACACCAACTTCGAAGACGCCATGGCCGAAGTACACCGTCTTGCCATCACTTACCCCAATCAGGTTGTGGCCATAGGCGAAACCGGCATGGATCTCTTCCGCACCGGCGAAGCCGCCAAAGAACTCCAGCGGGAAGCTTTCCGCGCGCACATCGCGCTCGCCAAGGAACTCAATCTGCCTATGCAGATCCATGACCGTGACTCGCATAAGGAAGTTATCGAAACGTTGCTGGCGGACGGCGCTCCCGAACGGACCGTGTTCCACAGCTATTCCGGTGATGCCGAAATGGGTGAGATAGCGCGCGAAAACGGTTGGTATCTCAGTCTTTCGGGCACATCCAGCTATAAGGGCAACGATGGTATCCGCGAGTCGGCACGCATTGTCGGGCTCAGTCATGTCATGGTCGAAACCGATGCCCCCTACCTAAGTCCGATGCCGTATCGTGGCCGCACCAACGCGCCGTACATGATCCCCTACACCCTGCAGTCGTTGGCGAATTATCTCGATAAACCGCTGACGGAAGTCGCGCAGGCAACACGAAAGACTACGCGCGAAGTGTACGGAATCTGAACAAATTCCGAAAATCGGCAAAGCGGAAACGATTTGTCCGAAAATGAGAGAGAATAAGAGAAAAACAAAAGGGAAAAAACCCACAGGAAGTCTACTTCTTTCGAGATCAAGAATCGCAAGAAACAATGTGAAGATTTGACAAGACTTCGTACGGCTCCTAACGTGCCTTTTTGCGTTTATTTTGGGGAGTGGGTTGGAAGGCCCGCCACTTGGAGGTAGCGTTATGGCTAACGAGCCTAACGAGGATGAGCCGCTGTTTCACGCAGCCACATACACGCAGGCGCCGAAGGTTTCGCACAAGGTGCTGACCAAGGAAGAGCGACAGGAGCTGATCAAGCAGCACGAGGAGAAGCAGCAGGAGGCCGCCAAACTTGACCAGGTGGCCAGCAAAGGTCCCATCGGCCGCTGGTGGAGCCGTCTGCAATCCGGGCCAAACAAAATCACGCCTGCCATGGCGATCGTGGCGTTGGGCGTGGTATATGGCGATATCGGCACCTCGCCGCTGTACACCATGCAGACGTTCCTCAACGGGCAGGGCGGACTCGCACACGCTGACCACGAGGCCGTGCTCGGCGTGCTTTCGTTGGTGTTCTGGTCAATCACACTCATCACCACTGTCAAATACGTGTTGATTGCCATGCGCATCGATAACAAGGGCGAAGGCGGCATTTTCGCGCTGTACTCGTTGATTCGAAAGTACGGTGCATGGCTTGCGATTCCCGCCATGCTCGGCGGTGCCGCGTTCCTCGCCGATTCCGTGCTTACCCCAGCCGTGTCCATCAGCTCGGCAGTGGAAGGCTTGGAAACACTACCGGCTTTTGAAAAACTTTTTACCGAAAACAAGCAGCTGACCCTGATGATCACCGCGGCCATCATTCTGATACTGTTCTCTGCGCAGTCGCGTGGCACCGAGCGTATCGGCAAGGTGTTCGGTTCGGTCGTGCTTGTATGGTTCTCGTTCCTAGCGGTTGTCGGCTTGGCGAACCTCAGTCAGTATTGGGGCGTGTTCGCGGCGCTCAACCCCTTGTACGGTGTCAGATTCCTGTTCAGCAGCCATAATGCCGCTGGTCTTGCCATCATGGGTACGGTGTTCCTGTCAACCACCGGTGCCGAAGCGCTTTATTCCGACATGGGTCACGTTGGACGTGGCAACATCTATTTCACGTGGCCGTTCATCAAAATCGCGCTTGTGCTCTGTTATTTCGGCCAAGGCGCATGGATGCTCAATCATTGGGATGATTCGGCTTATGCCCGCACGCACGGTTTGAACCCGTTCTTCGAAATGATGACGCCCAGCGTGCGTTACGTGGCCGTCGTGCTTTCCGTGGTCGCGGGCGTTATCGCCTCGCAGGCATTGATCACCGGCGCGTTCACGATGGTGTCTGAAGCCACCCATCTGAACTGGATGCCGCATCTTCAGGTCCGTTACCCGGCCCGTACCCGCGGCCAGCTGTACATTCCTGTGGTCAATGTGGTGCTTTGCGTTTCCACGCTGTTGGTTTTGGCGCTATTCCGCGATTCCGAGCATATTTCCGCGGCGTATGGCCTGGCGTTGACCATCACAATGATCACCACCACCATTCTGCTTGCCGTCTACATCTGGCATTCAGGGCGTCGTATCGGAGCGGTCGTATTCACCGTGCTGTTCCTTGCGATTCAGTTCATGTTTTTCTTCGCTTCCATGGCGAAGTTCCTGCATGGTGGCTGGTTCACAATGCTGCTTACCTTCGCGATTCTGCTGGTCATGTATACGTGGAACGAAGGCACGAAGCTGGAACGTGCACAGCGTCGTCATATGCAGCCCGCCGAGTGCCTGCCGGTGCTGGAGCGGCTGCATGATGACGATACGATTCCGTATTTTGCCGACAATATCGTTTACCTCACGTCGGATCCGGAGATGAAGCGTATCGATACCGATATCTTCTTCTCGATTTTCGCCGACCATCCAAAACGTGCCCGCGCTTGGTGGGCGGTTTCTGTCGAGACCGCTGATGAGCCGTTCACTCGCGAGTATTCGGTTGAGAATTTCGGCACGGATTACATGTTCCGTGTTCGCATTCGGCTTGGTTTCAAGGTTTCTCAGTCGATTCCGGCTTACATTCATCAGATCATGAACGATTTGTCGAAGTCGGGAGATCTGCCGAAGCAGGAAAGCCGTTATCCGAAGCTTGATGCTGATCCGAATATCGGTCCGATTCGATATGTGCTGATTCACAAGGCGCTTATGCCTGAGTCGAAGGTATCGCAGCGTGGCGCGATTTCTTTGGAAATCAAGTATGCGATCCGTCGTCTTGCGGGATCTCCGGTCAAATGGTTCGGCCTTGCGCCTTACAATCCACTGATTGAGATACAGCCGCTGTTCCTCGCGACTCAGCGTCCTCCGCGGCTAAAGCGTGTGTGAAACAAGCCGTGAAACGGGCTGCACGATGATGGTGATCGCTTCTGCCATCGTCGCGCAGCCCGTTTTCGTAGGGACATTTTGTAGGTTTTGCACGGTCTTATCGCGAAGAATCGTTGGAATCACGCGGTTTTTTGCACGCTATAAGCAATGTCGATAGCCATATGCGCGCGTTGCAGCACAAGCCCTGTAGAGTAATCAACCATGTGCAGATTACTTGGATTCGCGGCAGCCGGAAGCAACACCAGTCTCAATGGTGTGCTCGGCATGCAGACCGTACGCGATTTCCGTGATCTGAGTGAAATCCACAACGATGGCTGGGGCTCCGCGCTGGTCACCGTGCCGAGCGAGTCGCCGTACCTACGTGACGGTGGCGCTCCCACTCCGGAAACCGGCACCGCCATCTACAAGAACACGATCGCGGCCCGCCATGATCCGATTTTCGACGAGCTCGCCAACGCTCCGGCCCGTGGAGGCCTGTGGCACCTACGTTTGGCCAGCTCGAACCTGCCGCTGATTCTCGAAAACCAGCAGCCGTTCTACGCCAACGGATTGAGCTTCATCCACAATGGCGATATTTCCGACGATCAGGGTCGCAATATCATCACCAACCGTGCGTTCCCAGTCGATCCGAATATCGTGCAGTCCACCGGCGGCCGTTCCGATTCCGCCATTTTCTTCGCAGTGATTCTGCAGTACATCGGTTTTGGTTTCGCGCTCGACGAGGCGGTCGCGCAGGCTGTGCGCGAACTGCGCAAAAGCTATCCGAAATCCAGCTACAACTGCATGATTCAGAGCCAAGACCAGTTCATCGCTCTGTGCGCGGCCGGTCGTGAGGTCACGTCCAAGCGCATTGTGGAAATCTACGACCAGTACGGACGTGGCGACCAGGCGCATGACTATCGTGTGATGCGCTATCGTGCGCTCGGCGAATCCGAAGCGGATCAGGCTGCAGGCCAGCTGAAGGGCGTGGTTGTGGCCAGCTCCGGTTTCGATCAGCGTGCCGAAGATGGCTGGACTCGTTTGGAAAACGATCGGATGATCGTCGCTTCTAACCGTACCGGCGCATTTCGCGTGCGTTCTATCTGAAATTCGTAAGCTGAAATCCGTACTTGGGAATTTTCGACCGTAATTTTCGACTGTAATTTTCATCTGGGATTTTCATCTGGGATTTCTGGACATTTTTTCGACCGGATTCAGCATGCGGCAATCGTCATACAGCGCCTAAGATAGGCGGTATGACAACCGGATATATTCCTACACTCGCCCAAGTTGACGAACTGCATCGAAAAATCGCGCAATCGCAAGCCGCATACGATTTGATTCACGGACATTGCGTAGTCGTTGCCGACATCGCACGTCGCATGGCATGCAGGCAGAACGCACTTTTCACCCGTCGATGCACGCTACCGGACGACGCCCCCGAAAAAGTGGGCGATTTCGGCCTTAGGCTTACGCAAGATGGCAATGGAGACGAATCGTTCGGCATGCTTCGCATTCCTTCCATTCCATCATCGGACGGGCTTACGGGCGGAACCGTTCCGCCAAGGCTGATCGATGAGCATCTGGTGGTGATCGGTGGTCTGCTGCATGATATCGGCACGTATTTTCTGCTCAAACAAGATGGTTCCGACGGTGGGCCGCTGAAATTCGACGGTCCGAATTACGTGCGGCATGGGCTTAAAGGCTACGAATATTTGTTGAATGAGGGTGTTGACGAGTCCATCGCGCAGTTCGCGCGCAACCACACCGGTGTGGGACTCACCAAAGAAGCGGTGGAATCGCAAGGATTGCCGCTGCCTCCGGCCGACTATGTGCCCATGAATCTTGAGCAGGAAGTGGTGATGGTGGCCGACAAGTACAACAGCAAGTCGATTCCGCCGAAGTTCCTGACTGCCGAAGCCTATGCGCGCAAAGCGGCCCGTTTCGGCGAAAGCAACAGGCGCGAATGGCTGCGGCTGCTCGAACGATACGGCGTGCTTGACGTCACGCCACTTGCCGAGCAGTACCACATGCGTATCGCGGAGTAGGGCAGACCGCTTTCAGAACACGTAAGCCCTTTGGAATTTGGCTAAAACCAGAATTCCAAAGGGCTTACCTGTGGGCGCGCGAAAGAGTCTATGTTCGTGCGCCCGTTGCACTAGGCGGCTAGTCGAGTTCCACGCTGTGTTCCATCGCATCGGCGACCTCCGGATTGGTGGTCACCACGATGATGGCGCGCTTGCGATCGGCATCGCGCTTGAACTTCTTCAACAGCTCCAACACCACGGCCGCATCGTCGGCATCCAATCCAGCGGTCGGCTCGTCGGCGATGATCACTTCAGCCTCGCAGCTCAACGCACGAGCGATGGCCACACGACGCTGGTTCAGTTCGCTTACTTCGCCGACTGCCAGGCCAGACGTCACTTCGTCGAAGCCCACGCGCTTGAGTAGTTCGCGGGCGATTATAGGCTTCGGCTTGAGGAAGTTGCGGTTCGACGCATCCATGGCGTACAGGATATTGCTTTCCGCGTCGAGATCGGGGCGGAAAGCGAAACGTTGCGGAATGAATCCGATGCGGTGTCCCAACATTTCGACCGGTTCGACGTCGCTCAGGTTGGCGCTTTTGTGCATCACATTGCCGCGGTCCGTGCGCACCATGCCGACCATGGTGGCCAGCAATGCCTGATGCTGTTCGCGATCCTCCACGTCCACGAGCACCGCATGTGTGGCGCCCGCATGGAACGACAACGACAGGTCGTCAAGAATATTGCGGCCGGTCTTGCGATTGGTCACGGTCACATGATCGAGCGCGAACGTCGGATTCGCTTTGAAGAAGAACGCATCCTTTTTGCGATTGCGCTTGATTTCGTTGTCAAGCTGTGACGAAACGCTGGTTGCGGAGTCGGCTTTCACCGTTTCATGCGATTCCAGTGCGGTCGGTTCGTCGGAAGAAAGCAAAGCGAGCGTTTCCTTCACTTGATTCGCGTTATTCGCCGCCACGTCCGAATCGTCATTCGTGGTATCCGCAGCGTTATTTGCAGCATCGGCGGTTTCGGCGGCGTCTACAGTATCGTTGCCTGCAACCGCTGCATTGTCATCGTCGTACACCACCGTAAAGTCGATGGATTCAATGGAATCTGCGGAAGATGTGTCAGCTGCAATATCGTCGATTGCAGCATCATCGACGGTCTCGCTTGCCGCGGATTCAGCGGTCTCGTCAACCGCAGCCTCGTCAACCACGGTCTCGTCGATGTTCTCGTTCTTATCGTTCATATTGTCGCTCATGCCGTCACCTCCGAGCGTTCCTCAAACAGTTGGTTCAGGTTGAAGCAGGCCACGCGCACGAACGCCACGATGCCAAGCACCAGGCATGCGCCCAAGCCGTACCAGATCACATTCCACACCGAAGCGGACGTGATCGCCACAGCCTGCCCGCCGGCCCACGCGGTACCGATCGGCTTCGCCAACAGCGCGCCGGCAACCAAGCCGATGATCCAACCCGGAACCGTCATCATGAACGTTTCCAGCATGAACTGCCATCCCAAACGGCCCTTGGTCACGCCGGTGATCATCGCCATGCCGATTTCATCGCGACGGCCGCCGACCGCCGCCCACACAATTAATGCCAGCAACGCGATTCCGCCGACGATCGTCATGGCCAACAGCATGATGCGCGCGGCCGAAGCGGCGGAATCAAGCGGCTCGATTGACTTCTTATAGGCGGTAAGCGACGGCGAGGTGATCTCGTACGTCTTCGTGTCCAACTTGGCTTTCTTCACCGAGCGCACGAACTTGTTGTACGTGGAAGGATTCGCCAGAGAGAACACGATATTGAGATTCGGAACGCCCCATCCCGTGGCCTCCGTCGTGTCAAGCCCGTTCTTGGCGAAGTTGATATACGTCGTGTAGATCACGTTCTCACGATTGTCCTTTGCGTATTTCGCGTCGGAACCGTTGCCCTCAGGCACGTCGCTGTCGTATTCGTAAATGCCGCGCACGGTGAACGTGTACGTTTCGGAAGCCTTCGACGGATTGCCGACCGTCACCTTGTCGCCGACCTTGAGATTGTTCTTATCGGCCAGCGCCTGCGAAATGAGCACGCCGTCGCTTTGCGTCTTATAGCTCAGGTGCTTGCCTTTGACCACTTTGTAGTAGCCGTAATCGTTGATTTTCGCGGCGTCCAACGTGTAGAACGCCTGCAGGGTCAGATTGCCGCCGGTCTTGTCTTCGCTGGTATCGTTTTTCGCGGCGATTGCCTGCAACGACTTGCTTTCGCGCACCGGCACTGACGTTGCCAACGTGTAATTGAAGGTCACGTTGTTGCTCTGCGCGGCCGTTGCATACGTGCTGTACTTTTCCCACGTCAAGTACTTGTCGGTGTAGCTGGAATCGGCACCGTCGCGCTTGGCTTTGGTCTGCGCGGTCGGCCGAATCACCGCAGTGGCTTTCTGCGACTGGTATGTCTCATTATTGGCGGCGTCGTCTGCTCGTATGACTGCCAGATCCACGGCAGCCGAGAAAGACACCAGTAGTGCGAGTAGGGCGATCAGCGCGGTGCGCCATTTGACGCGGCCGAGCGCCGCCCATGCGTTCTTGAGAACGAACATGCGGTACTTCTCCAGTTCTCTGTTATTGCGCGCCGGCGCATGCCGACGTCAGCGTTGGCCGGGACGCGCGCTCCGCAGCAAGGCAGGCCCGTAGCGCATGGTGCGTCCCGTGAAATCATCTTGGGCTTCCAACGTGATTGTTTTCTTGCGCAACACTGTTATACCCCTGCATGAAGTCTGAATGATTCCTGAAAATCGAACGTTGAGCATGGTTGCGGCACTCGCTACGATGGAATCGATGACTTCCGAACAGATTGCGAATACCGGTTCCGTAACGGCCGATCATGGCTCGATTCAGACGCATGCGCAGACTCAGCTTCGGCAGAACGGCTCGTCCAATGGCGGCCCGTCCGAGCGGAAACGTGGTCTGCGATGGCGTCCTGCGATGCTGCATCCGGCGTCGCTCCGCGCGTTATTGCCGTGGCTTACGTCGATTATCGGCATCGCGTCCGCACTATGCCTGGTGATTGCGTGGTTCCCCTCCACGGTATGGAATACGCCGATCGTCAGCAGCGATGCCCCCGCGCATTACTATTTCATTCGCCGCCTGCTTGACGAAGGTTTGGGGGCGGCGCTGCATTTGTGGCCTCATAATTCGTTCTATCCGCCGTTATTCCATGTTTGCGCTTATTTCGTGATCAAAATCGCGGCGCTGTTCGGCGTGCAATGTTCGATTTATGCGGCATTCAATATCACGTGGATCATCGCTTCGGGCGTGATTTTCCCCTCCGGAATGCTGGTATTGTGCAGGTATTTCCTGCAACGTTGGAATCGCGGCAATCCAATTTCCAATCCAATTTCACGTATTTCGCAAGCATCGCCTACGTCTGAATCATCATCCGTATCTGAATCGTCGAATGTTTCAAATCAGCAGGTATCGTCAGCTGTGAATCGGCAATATAACGCCACTCTCGACGCTACTTTCGTTCTGCAGAATCTGATTGGACTGTTCGTGCCCGTGCTCGCCGTCAGCTCGGTATGCCACCCGTACGGACTGCTGAATGCCGGTCCGCTGATCGCATTCGGTTTCGCCACGTCGCTGCTGCCGTTTCTTATCGCTGCCACGTTGCGCTTGTTCGACGCGATCGCCGCACGCGAGCATATAGTGAAATGGCTCGCGATCACTGCTATCGCAGGCGTGGTTTGCCTCGTTGCGCACCCGCGTATCGCATTCACGTACGCTCTGATTCTGGTGCCGTTCATTGTGTTGCGTTTGCCGTGGAAGCTGATTCTGGGTGCGTTTATCGCCATGTGTGTCGGCGCGGTTGCGTTTGTGGCTCTGATGCTTACGTCGTTCAAATCGGACCGTTGGGCGAATCCCGCTTCCTGGTTCCATAGCCATCAGCCGTCCAAGAATTTGTGGGAGTCGATTTCGTTCTGTTTCACGGATGGTCTTGACGGTTTTCCTGCGATTTTGTTCGCATTATTGCTGATTGCGGGAACCGTTGCCGCTTTCGTTTGCGCCTCCCGCCGCGCTGCTATGCGCTCTTCGGATTCGCTTTCGGGTGCTGTTTCCACTGTGGCTCCCGCTTTTTCCGCTGATGCTGATGTTTTGGCTTCCGATACTGAGGTTTCCGCTCCTGCTGTTTCCCCAGTTTCCGCTTCCGGTCTGCCGGCTGCTTCGTGTTCCGATCCTGCCGACGTCTCCTTATCCTCATCATCCGAACCATCTCGACCTCGCCGCAACGATCGCCTGCGTGACGTGATCGCGTTGACGGCCGCGTTTCTGCTGGTCACGCTGGTATATGTGTGCACGGTCACGTTGGTTGGCGCGCTGCCGAATATCATCAGCGCTCCCTGGTATCGCGATGAAAACCGCATTATGACCATGCTTCCCCTGGTTGCGTTGCCGTTGCTTGTCATTGGCGTCAACGCGCTTTCCGAATGCGTTTCCGCGTGCGCCGCATCCGCTTCTTTCGCTCCTTCCGCATCTTCTTTCTCCGCGAAGAATAGTGTTTCTTCTTCTTCCGTTCCTTCTCTTTCTTCTGCGTCTGCTGTTTCTTCCGTGAAGAACGTTTCTCTCGCTTCCAATTGGATCGGCCCACTCGCCGTATTCCTCGTAGTTGCGATACTTGCGGTTTCCGCGCAGATCGTATGCCCGTCTCGCACTGCAGCTCGTGACGCGATCATCGCGCATTCCAGCCTGAACCAAAGCGACCCCAACGAGCAGCTCACCGAGCAGAAAATCACTGTGCTGCGCAAGGTCACGGAACGTACTGGCACTCAGGCCACCATCATTTCCGATCCGTTAAACGGTTCGATGTATGCGGATACGCTGTTCAACGCGAACATGCTGTATCCGATCATCAATGCGCGCACCGATGTGCCATCCGCTCCGTTCGGCAAAGTGGAGACTGCGTTTGCTTCCGGCGATAGGCAGCAGGTGCTTGGCACGGTATGTTCGCTGACCGACGCTCCGGAGTACTTTCTTACGATGGGCGACCAGGCGCAAAGCTTGCAGTCGTTCCCGTATCGCGCCCAATACGATTCCTTCCATAATGAGGAATTGATTGATACGTATGTGGATGGCGGCACGTTGGTGAAGGTTGCCGATTATTCGCAATACGGCCAGGGTTGGGCCCTCTACCGTTTCGGTTGCGCCGATTAATCGATTTTTGGCTGCGCGGCCTTGTTCTGCCGTCGCTTGCACGCGCATATGCAAAACCGCACTTTCGATCAGTTGAGATCTGAATTTGTTCAGGACAACGATCGGTGGTGCGGTTTCGTTTATCTGCTTTTTCTGTTTCTCCGATTTCAGCTTTCAGCTGGGAGGTTTTCTCGGATGGGTTGGCTTGGGGGATTGGCTGTAAACGGATAGTGTGGTTGCGACACGCCCGGATGTTGGTTTGTGGTGGGGTGTTTCGGGGTTTTCCGACGGCCTCTCGCTGCGCGGTGGCGTCGGCCGCCCGTTTTTCCCGTGTTTTCGACACGCCGGTGGATGCGTTGTTTTCCAATGGTTCACGGGGCGTTCATGATGGGCCGGGTTGCGTGGGTGGCCGGTTTCGTGTAGATTGACTCTTCGCTGCCGCTCGGCGAGTGGTTCCCTGGTTGGGGTGCTTCGAGGTGGGTGAGTGGTGGTGGTTTGAGAACTCAAGAGCGTATTTGTACTACTTCTTTATAGTCAATGATTGCCAGTCCGTCTTACGGCCCGCGCGCGTTTGGCGTGGGTGCCGGGAGGCCGGTCAAACGGGACGGGGTTTTTGCGGACAGTCCGTTTTCCTGATAAACGGATGTCGGTTTCTTTTTTTGAGAGTCATCTATTCGATGTCTTTCCACGAGGTTTTTTGTGGAGGGTTCGATTCTGGCTCAGGATGAACGCTGGCGGCGTGCTTAACACATGCAAGTCGAACGGGATCCATCAGGCTTTGCTTGGTGGTGAGAGTGGCGAACGGGTGAGTAATGCGTGACCGACCTGCCCCATACACCGGAATAGCTCCTGGAAACGGGTGGTAATGCCGGATGCTCCAGTCCATCGCATGGTGGTCTGGGAAAGCGTTAGCGGTATGGGATGGGGTCGCGTCCTATCAGGTAGTCGGCGGGGTAACGGCCCACCGAGCCTACGACGGGTAGCCGGCCTGAGAGGGCGACCGGCCACATTGGGACTGAGATACGGCCCAGACTCCTACGGGAGGCAGCAGTGGGGAATATTGCACAATGGGCGCAAGCCTGATGCAGCGACGCCGCGTGCGGGATGACGGCCTTCGGGTTGTAAACCGCTTTTGATCGGGAGCAAGCCTTCGGGTGAGTGTACCTTTCGAATAAGCACCGGCTAACTACGTGCCAGCAGCCGCGGTAATACGTAGGGTGCAAGCGTTATCCGGAATTATTGGGCGTAAAGGGCTCGTAGGCGGTTCGTCGCGTCCGGTGTGAAAGTCCATCGCTTAACGGTGGATCCGCGCCGGGTACGGGCGGGCTTGAGTGCGGTAGGGGAGACTGGAATTCCCGGTGTAACGGTGGAATGTGTAGATATCGGGAAGAACACCAATGGCGAAGGCAGGTCTCTGGGCCGTTACTGACGCTGAGGAGCGAAAGCGTGGGGAGCGAACAGGATTAGATACCCTGGTAGTCCACGCCGTAAACGGTGGATGCTGGATGTGGGGCCCGTTCCACGGGTTCCGTGTCGGAGCTAACGCGTTAAGCATCCCGCCTGGGGAGTACGGCCGCAAGGCTAAAACTCAAAGAAATTGACGGGGGCCCGCACAAGCGGCGGAGCATGCGGATTAATTCGATGCAACGCGAAGAACCTTACCTGGGCTTGACATGTTCCCGACCGCTCCAGAGATGGGGCTTCCCTTCGGGGCGGGTTCACAGGTGGTGCATGGTCGTCGTCAGCTCGTGTCGTGAGATGTTGGGTTAAGTCCCGCAACGAGCGCAACCCTCGCCCTGTGTTGCCAGCACATGATGGTGGGAACTCACGGGGGACCGCCGGGGTCAACTCGGAGGAAGGTGGGGATGACGTCAGATCATCATGCCCCTTACGTCCAGGGCTTCACGCATGCTACAATGGCCGGTACAACGGGATGCGACACGGCGACGTGGAGCGGATCCCTGAAAACCGGTCTCAGTTCGGATTGGAGTCTGCAACCCGACTCCATGAAGGCGGAGTCGCTAGTAATCGCGGATCAGCAACGCCGCGGTGAATGCGTTCCCGGGCCTTGTACACACCGCCCGTCAAGTCATGAAAGTGGGTAGCACCCGAAGCCGGTGGCCTAACCCCTTGTGGGATGGAGCCGTCTAAGGTGAGACTCGTGATTGGGACTAAGTCGTAACAAGGTAGCCGTACCGGAAGGTGCGGCTGGATCACCTCCTTTCTACGGAGTTTTTCAGGACGCCGGTCGGCGTCCGTAGTGTGGCCCGCATGCCGGAGAGAGTCTTCGGAGGGTGTGGGCGTGCTGGTGTGGAAGAGATCGTGGGCTTCGCGGGTTCCGTTGGGGGCCTGCGGGGAGTGGTATGGGTATGCTTTTGGGTTCCCGGACCGCCACCCGCGACGTTTGGTCGCGTGCGGTTTTCCGGATGCCCCTGGCGGGACGCCGTGGGTCTGTGGGCCGCGGGCCGGGTCTTGTCGGGGCGCGTGGTGGTTTGAGAACTGGATAGTGGACGCGAGCAATGCAGGATTGTTGTCCTGCTTGCTTTATCGCGATTTCGCCAGGCTCTTTTTTTGGAGTCTGGTTTCGAGATCGATCGTTTTGTGATCATTTTTTACAGTGTGATGATCTGTCGTCTGGCGTAGAAAAGCTATTATCAGGTTTTTCGGGGCGTGTGCCGCCCTGAAGGGCGTATGGTGGATGCCTTGGCAGACAGTACCGATGAAGGACGTTTGAGGATGCGATAAGCCTCGGGGAGCCTCCAACATGGCTTCGATCCGAGGATTTCCGAATGGGGCAACCCGCCGGCCGTCATGGGCCGGCACGGAACCTTGTTGTTCCGGGGGTACGCAGGGAAGTGAAACATCTCAGTACCTGCAGGAAGGGATACTCCGTGAGTAGTGGCGAGCGAAAGCGGATCAGACCAAACCATGGGCGCGTGATACCCGTCGGGGGTTGCGTCCGTGGTGTTGTGGGAGCGTGTGTCCCGGTTCCGACGGACCGGGCGGGAGTCATAAAACGGCTTGCCAGGGGAACAGGCTTGAAGGCCTGGCCGCAGAGGGTGCCAGCCCCGTACCTGGAAGCTTGCCGTCTTCCGATCATGCGTCCCAAGTAGCGCGGGCCTCGTGGAATCCCGTGTGAATCGGCCCCGACCGTGGGGTAAGTCTAAGCATACCTGTCTGACCGATAGCGTACCAGTACCGTGAGGGAAAGGTGAAAAGCACCCCGGGAGGGGAGTGAAAGAGTTCCTGAAACCGTGCGCCTACAATCCGTCGGAGCCTCCCTGGTGGGGTGACGGCGTGCCTATCGAAAAATGAGTCTGCGAGTCAGTGGTGCGTGGCGAGGCTAACCCGTCGTGGGGGAGCCGTAGCGAAGGCGAGTCTCAAAAGGCGTTTTGAGTCGCGTGCCCTGGACCCGAAGCGGGATGATCTAGCCCTGGGCAGGTTGAAGCGCGGGTAAGACCGCGTGGAGGACCGAACCCACCTGGGTTGAAAACCGGGGGGATGACCTGGGGCTAGGGGTGAAAGGCCAATCAAATTCCGTGATAGCTGGTTCTCTCCGAAATGCATTTAGGTGCAGCGTCGGTTGATTGCATCGCGGGGGTAGAGCTACTGGATGCTTGCGGGCCCGTGTGGGGTACCAATAGCAGCCAAACTCCGAATACCGTGGATGTGTATTCCGGCAGTGAGTCGGCGGGGGATAAGCTCCGTCGTCGAGAGGGAGACAGCCCAGATCGTCGTCTAAGGTCCCGAAGCGTGTGCTAAGTGGGAAAGGATGTGGAGTCGCATAGACAGCCAGGAGGTTGGCTCAGAAGCAGCCATCCTTGAAAGAGTGCGTAACAGCTCACTGGTCTAGTGGTTCCGCGCCGACAATGTAGCGGGGCTCAAGCACACCACCGAAGACGCGGCAACGGTCTTTTCGACCGTTGGGTAGGAGAGCGTCCCCCGAGGGGCGAAGCGGCGGCGCAAGCCGGCCGTGGACTTCGGGGGAGCGAGAATGCAGACATGAGTAGCGAGAGACGGGTGAGGATCCCGTCCGCTGGATGACCAAGGGTTCCGGGGCCACGTTCGTCGTCCCCGGGTGAGTCGGGTCCTAAGGCGAGGCCGACAGGCGTAGTCGAATGGATGAACGGGTGGATATTCCCGTACCGGCAGCGAACCGTCCGAACTGAACGGATGAGTACTAACCTCCGGTCGCGTGGCGTCGTTCCCTTCGGGGTTCGGGGCTCGCGGCTGTTGGGAGCGTAGTCCTGGTAGGTTAGCGCACAGGGGTGACACGGAATGGGAGCCGGCCGCGGAGGTGGTTTTCCGTGGTCAAGCACGCAGCCCGTCCCATAGGCAAATCCGTGGGACATGCAGGGTGAGGTGCGATGATGGGCGTCCTTTCGGACGCGATATCCGGTGGTCCAGGCCGTCGAGAAAAGCCTCGGCGCGAGGGGCGTTGCCGCCCGTACCCCAAACCGACACTGGTGGTCAGGTAGAGAATACCAAGGCGATCGAGCGAATCCTGGTCAAGGAACTCGGCAAATCACTCCCGTGCCTTCGGTATAAGGGAGACCCCCGGACGTGAAGAGGCTTGCCCTCGGAGCGTTTGGGGGTGGCACAGACCAGGGGGTAGCGACTGTTTACCAAAAACACAGGTGCATGCGAAGGCGCAAGCCGCTGTATATGCACTGACGCCTGCCCGGTGCCGGAAGGTTAAGAGGATCCGTCAGCCTTTGTGGTGAAGCGGTGAATTCAAGCCCCGGTAAACGGCGGTGGTAACTATAACCATCCTAAGGTAGCGAAATTCCTTGTCGGGTAAGTTCCGACCTGCACGAATGGCGTAACGACTTCCCCACTGTCTCGACCAGGAGCTCGGCGAAATTGCAGTACGAGTAAAGATGCTCGTTAAGCGCAGAAGGACGAAAAGACCCCGGGACCTTTACTATACCTTGGTATTGGCGTTAGGCGCGGATTGTGTAGCATAGGCGGGAGGCTTCGAAGCGCGGGCGCCAGCCCGTGTGGAGCCGCAAGGTGAAATACCGCTCTGTTCTCGTTTGACGTCTCACCTCGAACAGTGATCCTGTTCAGGGACAGTGCCTGGCGGGTAGTTTAACTGGGGCGGTTGCCTCCCAAAGAGTAACGGAGGCGCTCAAAGGTCCGCTCAGCCCGGTTGGCAATCGGGTTTCGAGTGTAATCGCACAAGCGGGCTTGACTGCGAGAACGACGGTTCGGGCAGGGACGAAAGTCGGAGATAGTGATCCGGTGCCGGCGCACGGGCGCGGCATCGCTCAACGGATAAAAGGTACCCCGGGGATAACAGGCTGATCATTCCCAAGAGTCCATATCGACGGGATGGTTTGGCACCTCGATGTCGGCTCGTCGCATCCTGGGGCTGGAGCAGGTCCCAAGGGTTCGGCTGTTCGCCGATTAAAGCGGCACGCGAGCTGGGTTCAGAACGTCGTGAGACAGTTTGGTCTCTATCCTCTGCGCTCGTTGGAATCCTGAGGAGGCCTGCCCATAGTACGAGAGGACCTGGGTGGACGGACCTCTGGTATGCCGGTTGTCGCGCCAGCGGCATGGCCGGTTGGCTACGTTCGGGAGGGATAACCGCTGAAAGCATCTAAGCGGGAAGCCTGCTCCAAGATTAGGATTCCTTGACGCTTTTCGGAGCGTCTGTAGCCCGCATGTGGAACACGTGTTCGATAGGCCGGAGGTGGAAGCCCTGCGAGGGGTGGAGCCGACCGGTACTAACGGGCGAACGCGGCACACTTTCCAACCCTTGTGGGTTGGGTCTCGTCCTGTGGTGGTTTTCTCGTTGGATGGCAGGGAACGCTGTTTCTTGTGGTCACAATGATGATGTTGGTAAGGCGTTTTGCTTCGCGTCCGTTGTCCGGTTCCCGGACCGCCACGATCGGAATCGGTCGCGTGGCTGGTTCCGTTTGCCGGCCGCCGGTTTCCCGGTTGGCCGTTGTATTGGTTTTGCGGTGGTCATGGCCCAGGTGAGACGCCCGGTCCCTTTCCGAACCCGGAAGCTAAGGCCTGGTCGCGGCGATGGTACTGCACTCGAGAGGGTGTGGGAGAGTAGCACGCCGCCGCATTCAACGTCGGAGGATCCTCCGGTCGAGCCCCGTGGCGGGATTCCCGGGGGTCCTCTTTTTTTATTCGCACGGGGTTCCCGTCGGGCTTCGGCTCCGGGAACCCTTTTTTTTGTTTGCCTTTTGGGTTATTGGCCAAAATGTGTGTCTGGTGGTATGGGGTTAGTCGGTGGTGTTGGGGTATTTTACGCGGGTGTGGAATTCGTTCCAGTCGATGCCGGTGCCGTACCGGTTGGGGATGCCGTAGGTTTCGTATGCGCCTTGTGGGCTGTGTTCCCATGCTTTGCGGTAGAGTTCCTCGATCTGCTGGTCACTGATGGCGTTGGTTATGAGCCATGAGGCTGGTTTGGGCTGTCGGGTGTGTTGATAACACCACCAGCAGATCGCCTTGATTCGGCGCAACAGGCTTAATCCCCGGTGGTGGCGGAGCATGTCGCGGATCCGCCCGTTCCATGACTCGATGAGGTTGTTCGTCGCTGGGATCGGCGTGGTGCAACCCTTGGGTGGTTCCAGGAACGTGAACAGGTGGTTCTCGCGGATACGTCTGCGGATCATGCGTTTGGCTTTGACGAGGCGTTGGTGCTGGTCGGCTATGGTACCGTCCGCGTACGTGCTCTTCTCGTCAAGGAACGCGTCGTACGTTTGCTCCCACTGGTTGTAGGAGGCGAGCCATGCGGCCGCGGCATCCGTGTCCGTCACGCGGCTCAAGGCGACAGCAATCTTCCGCAGTTGTTTGCCTGCCTCGGACCTTGGCTTGATTCCGGTGAGCTGGGTGATGTTCATGCACACGTGAAACAAGCACCGCTGCACCTTGGTATCAGGCCAGTGCTCGCGCAATGCCTTCAGAATGCCACCGCCCCCGTCGACCACCACCGCCAGTGGCGGGGCGATCCTGGCCATGAGATGAGCCCACGCGGCAGCGGTCTCGCTTTTGGCGACGTACCAGCCGATCACATGCCCGCAGGCGATCGCTATCAACACGACCGCATCCCGATGCAAGTGAATACC
Organism: Bifidobacterium catenulatum PV20-2; assembly: GCF_000800455.1. Taxonomy (NCBI): domain Bacteria; kingdom Bacillati; phylum Actinomycetota; class Actinomycetes; order Bifidobacteriales; family Bifidobacteriaceae; genus Bifidobacterium; species Bifidobacterium catenulatum. The sequence continues at coordinate 2,124,151 of NZ_CP007456.1, read as the reverse complement.
GTCCAAATGCACCACGTCATACACCTCGTCGACCAGCGGAACCGGCGGCCACAGGCTCCATAACAACTCGTTCATCCGGCGCAGCGTGCGCGCCGGGATCGCATACTCGGCCTGGCTTTGCTTGGACAACAACCAGCGCAGCGACGTCTCCAGATCCGCCGCCCGCCGATCATAGCCGCGCGACAGCGAGCTACCGCAGCCGGGATCCTTGCACCGCCAGCGCGTCCTACCGGCCGAGGTCTTTCCGTTCTTCTTCATCGTGGTGTGACATCCGGGACACAGAGGAATTCTCATACCTTTCAGACAACCACATTCAAACGCTCCTCACGCCTACTGTTATAAGACGTCCCAACCGGTTTCAGACACACATTTTGGCCGACCTGGAAAGTCCCCTCCATCACATTCAAATACCTCCAGACCCTTGCAGCACAAGGCCTCAGAGACAATTCCAGACACACATTTTGGCCAATAACCCTGCCTTTTGGTGTTCGCTTCCCGCGGCGTGCGGGAGGCTTTTGTTCCGGTTGGCTGGGTCGGGGTCTTCCGGCCGTGCCCCTCGTGGGGTTCCCGGAAGGGGCTTTTTTCGTATTCGCGCGGGTTGCCTTCCTCCACCCATTGGAGTTTTTTGGACGCTGAGATGCCTGTCAGCGGGCGGATCGCTCCACCCACTGGGTGTTTTGTTCCTCTGAGAGGCCCGTGGGCGGGAGGATTGTTCCAGTGAGTGGATGGATTTGGATGCTGGTAAACCTGCCAACGTACCAATTCCTCCAGTGACTGGAGGTTTTGGGACGTTTGGAGACCTGTACGCGGGTGTTTTCCTCCAGTGGGTGGAGGTTTTCGGACTGTAGAAAGCCTGTGGGCGTACTGATTATTCCAGTGGCTGGAGGAATTTGGACTGTGAGAGGCTTGGTAGCGAGTAGATTCACTCCAGTGAGTGGGAGATTTAAGACGTTGCGACACGCCGATTTGGGGTTTAGGAGAAACTGTTGTATCCTAATTAAGTTGCGTTTCACGGATAGACACTGTGGAGCGTTGCATAATTGGAGAATTCGCCTAGTGGTCTATGGCGCACGCTTGGAAAGCGTGTTGGTGTAACAGCCTCACGAGTTCGAATCTCGTATTCTCCGCCAGCAGGGCTTTCGGATGATTCCGAAAGCCCTTTTTTCATGCCCGAAAATGGCTTCCTTTCAGCGATTCCAACCAGTTTGGCCCATATGCCATTTTGCCGTGTGATGCCTTCGAATGACGTTGGAAACGCCGATATCGATGACGTATTAGGTGACACACATGACGGACCAAATCGGTGTGTCACTCTATCGTCGAAAGGAACTCCGGCATGTTCTCTCATCCCAACCCGGAGGCGTATGCGTCTGATGCCTCCCACGTCCGCGTCTTCGTCGGGGAACGTGATGCTTCATGTCTAACTTTTTACTCTTTTTACTCTGTTTATTCTTTTTATTCGCTGAAAAGAGTAATAAACGTTGGAATTCCAACGTTCTTGCTTACACTTTTACACTTGTCACTCTCTCTAAGGGGAAGAACACTCTCCAAAATCCTTCTAAACCGTTGGAATCATTGAGATTCTGCACATTTTTCAAGCTTGAATGAGAGTGAAAAAATGTACACGTCCATGTCGGTCGCCACGGCTCCGCAGATCGGAACGGAGGTCCTATGAGCGGGAGACGAAAGTTCGGTTCGGTCCTGGTGCGTTCCGCCCGCGACGGGCATAAGTACGTGCAGGCCCGCTATCAGCCACCGGTATGGGCCTATTCCAAGTGGCCCGACCTGCCGAGGCACTATACGAAGAATTTCGATGCGGAATACACTGCGATGGCCGAAGCATGGCTGGCGGAACAGGAACGGCTCATCAAGCTGGGAAGCTGGGAGCCGCCCCGAATCGAGAAGACCAAGGAACTAAGTTCGACCATAACGTTCCGCGAGTATGCGCTCGACTTCGTGCAGAACCGCAGAAAACCGAACGGACAACGGATAGCGCCGACCACGCGCGAGAAGTACCTGCAATACCTGGACGATTATCTGCTGCCCGTCCTAGGCGACAAGCCGATGGGAAGCATCGGTCCGCGGGACATCGAGAAGTGGGCCGACTCCATGAGGGTGGGCAAGGCCGGCGAGGGTGCCTCCGTCAAGCACAAGGCATATGTGCTGCTGCGTGAGATCTTCAGGGATGCGTGCGAGCGGGAATTGGACCAGGACGGAACCACTCTGCTCAAATCCAATCCGGTGCACATCCGCATGTACAAACCGACGGCTCGTTTTCAGTACGTGGATATCAGTATGGAAGAGCTGAATGCGCTGTATCATGCCATGTCGCAGCGGTTCGCGGTGGTGGTCTACCTGTCCGGGGTCATGGGGCTCCGGCCGGGAGAGGTGTACGGGCTGCAGCGAAGGGACGTGAGGCTCAAGGACGACCTTTCGGAGGGCGTGCTTGACATCGTGAGGGCGGCGAAGGAATACAGTCCGAAGGATCCGGAAACAGGCAAACGCCATAAGAAGGTGCTGGTCAACGAAACCAAGAGCACCGGAAGCGTCAGGCATCCACCGATACCGGGGTTCATCTGCAAGGCGCTGGACCTGCACCTTCGAACATTCGTGCCGGACAATCCAACCGCTTTCCTGTTCACGGGACCAAGGACGTGCGAGGTGGTCAACGCCCAGACGGTACGCAACGCCTGGTACAGGGCGCGCAAAAGCGTTCCGAGGCTTGAAGAGAAGAAGGTTTCCCTCTACAACCTGCGCCACCGTGCCATCAGCCATATGAAGGCGTACACGAATTCGGACAAAACCGTGATGGAATTCGCGGGGCACGAACGGCTGGACACCGACCGGCACTACCAGCATCGGTGGAGACGGAACGGCGAAGAATCATTTCGGGCATGGAGAACGACGCCAAAGACGCGATCCCCTCCGTTTCCGGGAATGACGTACCCGTGCCGCGGAACGCCGGAGGCACATCCGTCGAGATTGCCCGTCTTCTGGAGAGAACCGACGTGGTGGCACGCATAACGCTTCTCAAGGTCATGGACGCCAGCGAACGAGAGGAGGTGATGCGCCGGCTATCGCCCGAGACGAAGGAAGAAACCCTGTCACGGATGCTGATGGAACCCCAATGACCGTACATGGCATGAGCCGATATCGGACGTCGTAACAAGGAACCGACGTGGTAGCTATAAGCCCGGGCAACCGTCCGAACGTAACCGAATCAGGCCGGAGGGGTCAGAAAGGAACGAAACAATGGCAAACGTACGCACGATGGACTCGATTCATCGGCTGTTGGCGGTCACCGTCTCTGTAGCGGCACAGCTGCTGGGATTCAAGGACACCAAAAGCATCTACACGCTCATCAGACAGGGCAAAATCAGAGCTCGCAAATCAGGACGTATTTTCCTGATCAGCTACAAATCACTGGAAGATTACGTCGAAGGATGCTGAGAGGCATCGCAGGAAAGGAAAAGCGTCTGTCGCTGAACAACGACAGACGCCAACAAAACCAATGAACAGTGTAACGCAAAAAAACGGAAAAACAAAGCAGACCGACTATGTTCTGACGCCAATGCTCAATGAACTGGTACGGAACGTCGAATTCCTGGGAGAAAACGTGTGGTTTCCATCTGGAGCGATCACTATATTGGGTGGACGCAAACGCTGTGGCAAAAGCATCCTCGCGCTATATGAGTGCGCGAGATTCTCGGCCATGGGCAAGAAGGTCCTCATCGTGCAGCGAGAGGACGATGCCGGTCTCGTAAAGGCAAAACTGCAATGCATGGGCCGATCTGGGCAACATCATGCTGTACAAACGTCGTGCCGGCGGAATCGAGTACTGTGGCTTCGACGCCGGGGACCTGCGGGGAATCGTGGAATCGGCCGAAAGGATGCACTGTACATAGACCCATTGCATGGTCTCGCCGCCGGCCGTATGAATGACCAGCAGTCCGCCGACTGTCTGATCGCGCTCGACGCCATGGCGAAAAGAAACAACTGCTGCGTGCTGGGCGTGCTTCACGCGAAAAAGGATCCGGAGGACGTGTCATACGCCATTTCCGGATCCGACCAGTGGGTGGCCAAGGCACGTTCCTACCTCTACCTTGAAACATGTCCGAACGTATCCGATGTGACCGTGTGCCAGCAGGTGGATGCGTCGTACTCCGATACCGTCAACGCCAAAATCCGCTTCGGGATACGTGAATGCGTCGGCGACGACGGAGAGACGTTTCCGGTACGGGTCGTGGTCGAAACCGCGCCGACCGACGATACCGCCCAAGACTATCTGGATCTCAAAAACGTCATGAAAGAGGATCGGACGGACCCGGTGGTCAGGGAGGCCATGGCCGAATGGATGCATGCTGCCGTCCATTTGAATGGCAATCATATGCTGACGAGAGAGCTGTTCCATCAGGCGGAGAGCAAGGACCGCAGGTGGACTCCCGCGAAGCTCAGAAAGGCTTTCTTTCTGGCCGGCTTGGGGCAGGCCAGGGCGGCTGAACGCGGCAGCCGTTCCATCGTCTACCTTAAGGATCCATCCGAATACTCGGGTGAGGAGGCGGAACGTCTAGATGTGGGATCCACCCCGGAAACGCTCGCCAAGGAATGGGTCGCGACCGTGCCACGCTGAATTATCAGGTGGAACGTTATGTTCCATCTGATATTTTCTCCGCATCGGGGAATATCAACCTCGACATTATGCCGAGGTTGATATTCTGGTCCGGTTCCGGTCGTCTTGATTGTGAAACCGTCTATGAGGACGGATGCTGTGTGGGAGAGCGGGGGATGCTTAAAACCTGAATATCAGATGCAACATAATGTTGCATCTGATATTTCTCGTTGCCACGCAAAGCGGGGGGGACAGACAACAGAAATAGACGAACAGACGCAGCGGATAGCAAAGCAAGACGAAAAAGCAAGAAGAAGACATACAGAAAAGAGAAGAATCACACAATCAAAAGCAGACCAGAAGAACAAAGCAAGACAACACAGACAGAAAAACAAGCCATACCCACAACCAAAGCAGAAAACCAAAAACTATATACATGAAAAAGAAACCACGGGCGTCAGCCGCGGAGCAGGATGCAAGACGCCCGTGGCTTATTTCTGATGCTAAAAGTTGTGGTTTTCATGGGTTTTCGTTGGATCCATGGCTTCTGTCTGTGGCTCTCGTTGCCTTGGGACTGCTTGGTTCTCATTGGCTTTGATGGCTGATCGTGTCTTGTCTGTCATTTTTTTCTTCTGGTGCGGTCTGTGGTTCCTCTGGTTTTTCTATGTGGTTTGCTGGTTTCGGCGCTGTTGGTCTATGGATCCTCTTTGATGAGGTTTTTAGTGACGTAAAATTCCCATTTTTATCGTGTCAAGAAGTCGGAATCTGAACGTTGAACGTCACTGCCTGTAAGAAAAAACTAGAATCTTGGCGGGTTCCGAAGGGGAGCTCAAAAAGTAGATATAGGAAGGGATGCTATGCGTCGTAAGATATCGGCAGCGGTTAGTGCTGCGCTCATGTTTTTGGGATTAGGCTTCGCGGTGCCTGCAGCGTCAGCCGTTGAATCTTCTCGTCCAACAACTCGCATACGGTGTGATTTTTATTATCAAGGTCAGTGCTATGACCACTGGATTCCCACTCCGGATTCATGCAAAGGAGTGGGCGTTTGGGGGACTGCGTGGCAACAGGCTGTTTGCATGGCCTTGAACGGCGTAGGGCAAAGGGGATAATAGCTATGGAATATCTCGTAATCATCGGCGTAATTCTGCTGATTGCAATCGTTTCTTATTCCGCATCGCAGCACCGTTTGGATAGCAAAGCAGCCAAGTTGCAGCACGGGAATGATGAAGAGCGCCAATTGGCTGGTGAGTTACGTGACATTTCCAGACAAATAGATCAAGGGAAATATTTCTATAGGTAATTCTTGGAGAGAAACATGCATTAATCATGGCATGCTTCTCTCTTACTGGAATCTGTTGGATAGGTAAAGGGCCGATGCCTTCGGGCATCGGCCCTTTACGCTCCTAACGGCTGTGCCGGTGGCGTGGTTGCCTGATTTCGTGATGGCTGGTGTTGTCTCTTTCCGTTCACTGCCCAGGCGCCCTGCGCCCTTTTATAAGAATCTTTTAATATCTTTTAGACTCCCGCGAGAGCAGTTGGCAGTAGGCGATTCGCAACTTTAAAGAGAACTTTTTGGGAGAGAAAAATACTTTTTTAATTATTGTCCTTTGTATGCTAGGTAAATGTTTCCAGTTAGTGCGGCCTGATGCCGAACCCATTTCTTCACGGCGGAACAGTGTCAAGAAACATGTTATGGGTTGTGGGCTGACAGCCTTATTTCTGCCCGGTGACGATTCCCCAATTGGCTGTTTTTCGGATCGGAACCCATTTCTGGCGGAGGGCGGACTACTTGATCACGTTGGCATCTCGACGAAATTATCAACTGCGTAATAATTCCGCAGTTGATATCACACTTTTTAAGTATCGCATCGCTTCCATATGCAACGTTTGTTCTGGCAATTAACGTGATTGGAGCCGAATTGGAATATCTGACGGGCCATTGTGACCCATCAGATATTCCGTGCTTAAGCGCCTTCATACGTGCTGCTTGTCGGTCCTCGTCATGGCAGCACGGGCGTATGAAAAGCAAGAAGCTGCCGCCCCAAAAGCCCTACGCTTCGCTCCGGTCTGCTTTTGGGTTGCCTAGAAATGCCCCATGATCCATATCTCGTTGCATCTGATTTGGCCGGATCTGGCGTGGAAGTCGGAGCAAAGCATGTGTAACGGACCCCATAACCCTTGGAATTATTAGGTTTGTGGCTTTTGAACAGAAAATGCATACTATAAACAACTCTCTAAAGTGTAAAAGTGTAAGCAAGAACGTTGAAATTCCAACGTTTTGTTACTCTTTTCAAAACCGTGAAGAGTAAAAAGAGTAAATGTGTAAAAGTGTAAATCAGAGGCCCTGATAGGCGCTTAGAGTGACAAATAGAGTGCTACAATCAAACCAGTAATCGCTGAAAGCCTTGCTATTACTGGGTTTGAGGATAGTTGTTGGGGGAATCTCGTGTTCTCCGCGGACAGGGTCCACAGGTAAAACTGTGAACCCTTTTTTCATGCTCAAAACGGCCATTTTCCAACGTTTTTGGCTTTTTTCCAATGTTTTCGACCACTCCTCACAATGTCGTGAGAGACCGTCAAATGGGCTAAGATGTTGGGCGAGATTAGGCATGATCCATATCGCGCCCAATTAGCACGGTTCCGCCCGCTGTTCCGAGGAGATGGGGTCATGGGTGCGAGAAGACGTTTCGGTTGCATTGATCCGAAGCCGAACAAGAAGAACCCGACGAGTCTCGAGGCGTCGTATCCGGTTCCGGTGTGGGCCTATGAGAAGTTCGCGGACATGCTGGAAGGCAAGAAGCGCCTATCGCAGCGTTTCCAGTTCGATCCGAAGGATCCCGAGGATCGCCGGCAAGCGGAGGCCGACGCCGAGGCGTGGCTCAACAAGGTGGAGCGCGAGATCAACCGCGGCACGTGGCAACCGCCGAAGCGCGAGGCCTACGAGTGCCACTTGCGATCAACCGAACCGGCGCTCGCAGACGATGAACAAGCGGCAGGATTACGACGAAGAGATCCTGATCCGCGGTATTCAAACAAACATGACGGCCAACACCACAACCGTCATAGCTGTACTGGCTCCAGTCACGCGCGCCGTTGAGCAGCAGAGAGCGACGCGAATCGAAGTGCTCAAGGAGAACGGTATTAGGCATGTCGAGCGATTCGAGAATATCCAAAGCGGTTTCCTTGACGCCTCGATCCCACTTGCTGCGCGGTTGATAATTAGCTTCGATTGCCCTGTAGGTTTCGTTGATAGTCTTCATTCTTGATACTCCATTCCAGCCCTCTCGCTAAAACGAGAGGGCTTATGAATCGGTTTGGTTTAAGCAAACCCCAAGAGTGTTGCACCACTCTTGGGGTATTTTCATCAGGCGGGAACCCCGCCAAACATGTTCGAATGAACAAAATCCCGGCAGCCAAAAGCAACCGGGATTCATTAGCATGAGCAATTACGCGCCCAACGGAACGGCCTCCTCACGCGCGGTATCCGGTGCAACGTCTATATCACCGTCACCCCACAGCACCGTACCGAGACCGGCACGCGCAGTAGCGAACACCGTAGGATCATTCAGCCCAGCGAACGCCGGATAGTCAAAATACTTAGCCATATCCAAGACGCCGCTATAACCATCGTTAAACCTGACCGCCACACGGTGGCCGTCCAACGGGACCGCGTCAGTCACAAGAATCACGTCATCGCACATAATGCAACCTCCCTACCTAAGCGGCTCAACCGGGCCCGGCTGCACATGGGCTTCAACGCACTTCCAATTGGATTCAAGATCCTCACGGTGTATTTCAGCCCACGCCAGCACAAGACGTTCCTGTTTCCGAGGCAAACCGCCCTTAATCAAATCGCCATCAAACGAGTACTTAGCCCAATGACCATTATATTCCGCATGAAAATGCTTCACGGGGCCGTGGTCATTGGCGTACATGTAAATGACGATACCGAAAAACCTACTGATTCCCGGCAATTATGCCACCTCCTTACTCTAACGCCGATAATATCGGCTGAACATTAATATTTCGTGGGCCAGCCACGCCATAAAGACATGCCTAGCCCTGTCGGATTCCATTCAATCCGCCGAAGTCTCAGAATCAGAATCAAGTAGCTTACGTGGATTAGCAACGCGCAAAGCATCACAGAATTTTATGGCTAAATCCAGTGACATACCGCCGACCGTGTACCGTCCTTGCTCGTAGTCACCAATACGGCCATAACTAATTCCAACCTTTTCGGCTAACTCTCGTTGTGTCAACCCACGTTTCATTCTTAATTCTTTCAATCCCATGGCCCTACTCCTAACTTGGATTAGAGGCCATTGTAGACCACTCACTAGCGTTCGTCATACGACAGACTCCCGGGCCGGGAGAAGGGTACTCCAGGGGTCAAACTCAGGGTCGCTGGCTCTCTAGTGCTGACTCCGAATGCTGCCGGAAGTAAATTTTGAATAGCCGTCACATGTTGCCACCGGAGACGAAACGTGTGGAAAAACCGGGAGGGGAAAACGGCACTGTGCCCGTGGTGGCTGGCGTGCCGGGGTGGGGAGGCCTCCCTCGGGTGGTTTGAGCCGGAGCCGCTGTGCCTCTGGTTCCGCCCGTGAATGGTATTCCGCGGACGATTTGGAAAAAATAGGACAGCAGCGGTACGTCACGTTTTATGCGCAAACTTTTCAAAAACCCGCGCGCTATTTCTGCTATTGTCCCACCGGTCCCCAGCGAAGAGGTGATGGGGGACTCCCCTACGGGGCAGAGGCTTCAAAGGCTTCAGACCTGACTGGGCTATAATTCAAAGTGAAGTTTCTTCCCATATGGGCCCGTGAGGGCACGTCAGACACGCCGAGTTATTGGGCGAGTTGTTGGGCGCAAGGAATTGCTGAGACGGGTAAAACCTATATGGCAGTAAGCGTTAGAGGTGATATAAGGCAGAATCTCGTATTCTCCGCCAGTAGGGCTTCCGGATGATTCCGGAAGCCTTTTTTCATGCCGGAAACGGCGTCTTTTCAATGGCTTGTTACGTAGAGGTGCGACGAAAAAGTTGCGAAACAGTGGGGGAGTTGCGCATATCGCTGATTTCGTTCGCAGTGGCCTGCCGCCTTGCATTACGCTCGGAACGGTGACCGTCACCAGTGGAGAGAGATTACCGGTGGAGATTGCCGGAAAAGAAGGAGGGCGGCGATGGCTGAATCCAACGATGAGCTAGATATTCGGCGTGAACTCGATACCCACGATTCTCTGACTTCAATGGCCCGCTATCATGCATCATCTCCGAGCGCCATTACCACGCAAGTACTGCCGCCAAGCTTCATTCCCACTGCGACCGGTCGTGTTCGCCCTGTGACCGGTGCGTTTCCCGCAATCCAGTCGGACGAGCAGGAAAAGCAGTCGCAGCTTGGCCGTTCCGTTCGATCCATACGTTCATTGGCTGCGGGATCGCTTCGTAAATCGCAAGATTCCACTGCGGACGGTAATGACGATGACAACGGCAATAACGGTGTTACGCCCCGCATGGCGTCCAGCGCCCCGCACTACGTCGACTGACAGTCAACATTGTTTCGACTTAAATTCGATAAAAACATGCCTGATTTTTCAATAAATTATATATGTCTTTTTGACTATCTTTTTATATCTTCTTAAATGTCCGCAAAGCCTTATTTTATCGGCTCTACGGGCATTTTTGCTTTTGTGGTAAACCTCACATATCTAGGTCTATCTTCTTATATTTTCGCTATCAAACGTGGTTAAAATCGTGGTAAATACTTCTATGCAATTAGACGCTGAACCTCTGATTTTGCGGTATCTATGGACGCATGAGCGTACCAGTTCATTGTGATACTGATATTTGAATGCCCCATGATATACTGTAAATCTTTCGGGTTCATGTTCTTGCTTGCCAGTCTTGTACAGAACGTATGGCGTAGCGTGTGCGGTGTGATATGTGGCAAGGGGTTATCCTTATGGTGCTTGTTGTATTTCTTTACCATACGGACAAATAAGGCGTTGTAATCAATGGCAACTTTGGGCTTGCCTTTCTGATTGACAAATAGGAAGTTGCCCCGTCCGTCTATCACAAATGGTTCTGCCTTTGGGCGTTTCTTCATCAATCGTTGAAATGCTTTGATTGTTTCCTCACTCAACGGTACTTGCCTTGTTCCGCTCTTTGTTTTAGGCGTTTCAATATAATAGCCTTGTTCCTTGCTCTTTAATAACTGGTGGTCGATAATCACAACCTCATGGTTAAAATCAACGTCCATGATTGTCAATCCGCACAGTTCCGAGATACGAAGTCCAGTCTTTAACAGTATCAGCACATCATCAAAATACTTATGATACACATTGTCCGTCTTGATGAATGACAGTAGGGATTGTTCTTGTTCCTCTGTCAATGCGACTTTCTCTTTTGTATCATTTTCTAAGACTTCACTTAACTTGAAATCAAAAGGATTTATTGAAAATACCTATCTCGCTTTGTCGTGTCCTTCGCTGCCGCCGAATAATATTCCGATTATCAGTTGGCTGGCCTACTCAACAACCGCAATAAACGGACTTGTAGGCAATCCAAGATTGTTATAGAGCAGATTGGAAATAGCTGGATTTCCGCTCCACCAATAACGCACTTGAGTTACCGCGTTAAGATTCGAACTTCCATCAGCGGCACTCAGCACAATCTGATCACCCTTAATTGTTGCCGCTGCCGAAACCCACTTTCCGGAATCGTCGGCAATTTCAAAACCTTGCAATGATGCGGAAGTCGGCGTTGCAACATTAGCAATACCATCCAGAGGAGTCACGTCCGAATTAGCCGTGTAATTAGGTACAGTAGCGCCCGCAGTCTTCGAATAATTGGGTTTTTCTGCCTGCAAACCAGTTGCGGTGCCCTTTTGGAATGACAATACGATCGTGCCATCGGAAGCATGCTTCGCATGTGCGATAAGCGGTCCGTTGGGAACGGCGTTGCCTTCCGACATCGCCAGATATTGCGCGGCCATGCGTGCGCCAAGAATATCTTTGCCAAGCGGATGTATCAACGTTGAAGTGCCCTTGTCAGTATCCAACGACACTGTCATTGCAACGTTGGAGGCATTGTGCAATCCGACGTTGCTCAATGTGCTCAACTGCGCGAATCGCACGTTCTGAGTGTACTGATAGCCAGGCCAACGCGCCAACTGCACATACAGGAACGGCAGATCATTCTGGTCGAACACTGCACGATACTGGTTGATCAGCGACGTCATCTGAGACTCGTATACCAATGCGGTCGCCTCGTTCGCGGAATCATTGCACCCTTGGTACCACAGCACGCCCGCCACATGGAAACCCTTCAATGGCGCGATATGGTTAGCATAAATGGAACCACCCTTCACATGGTTTCGAATCGGCGTACCACCCCATGCAGTCTGAATAATACCGACGGGCACATCCGGATGCGCGGCGCGAAGCTGCATGGCGAACTGCTGTGCCAAATAGCTGAAATGCTGCGAATTATCGGCGGTCGCATCAAGCCAGGAATCGGCCTGCTTGTTCACGTCGCGTAGCGGGAAATCAGTACCTTCCGTGGTGTTGGCGCTCGCAACGAAATGCACGTTCTTGTCGGAAAGCTGTTTCGGCAGATCGTTGGTCGTTACCAGACCTCCGCCGAAATTATAGTCATTGCCTGAACCCTTGTAGTATTGCGAATAATTCAATTCCATATTCGACTGTCCGGCAGCAATAAAAACGTCGCCGACATACACGTTTTTCAGAGTCAACAAAGTGGATTCGTTGTACGAAATCGTTAATGAATATGGCTTAAGACTTGCTTTCTGCTTAGGTAAAATGCAAGTGAAATCACCGTTTTTGGAAATTTTTGCTTGCGCGGATGATGATTTCTTACCTTGGGAAATCGTTGTAACCAGTTGTGTTGGGTCAACGGTTTTTCCACGCTGTGAAGTGGTGACGGCTCCCTTGACTACCAGCGTTTTGCCACGTTGGAAAACCATGTTCTCCATGTAGTAGGAGGGGAGTTGCACCGATGCACGGGTCGCATGGTTTGCGGATGAATCGTCGCTTGTGCTGGAGGCGCTGCTGGAGTTACTGTCGTTGGCATTCGCCGAACCGTCGCCCCATTTCGGCCCGCAGCCAACAATGATTGCCACAAGTATCGCCATGGTCACTGCGGCGGCAATAATCACGCGTGTCAGTCGTTTCTTATTCAAATCAGCCTCTTCCGGTTGTGTCGGCTGCATCGGATTGGTCGACAGTGCCGTCTGTGACGGACGTGTCTCCGACAACTCCAGCATCGTCTTTCGTGACCGCGTCTCAGTCCGTGCCACCGGTGCTGTTATCGCCGCTGGCCGTTCCATCAGTTCCGTCACCGCCATCGGTGGCCGCGGATTCGTCGGCCTTCTGCAGGGCCTGCTTGAACTGCTTTGCCTGCTTGTCATACTCGGCTTTCGCGGCGTTGGCTTTGCTGATGGTGGCGGAGGCGTCGGTGGCACAGCTCAGCGTTTTTGGAGCGGTGACTTCCGTCTGATGAAGTTCGGCGAGCTTGTCGAGATCGTAAGATTTGTCAAAACTGGTGAACGCTTCGGAGATTTTTGCCTTCAGTTGGAACGCCTTCGAATAGGAGGTGTTCATGGTCGCGACGGCTTCCTTGCAGTCGTTCAGCGCGGTCAGGTCACGCATTTGCTGCGATGCGCGCATGCCTGTGAATCCGAAGATCGCCCCCAGAATGACGACCACAACGACTATGGTGATGATGATCTGGCGATAGAAGCGCTTTACATGCTGGTTCGTCCAAGCGTCGCCATCGCTGATGCCTTGCGCTATGGCCGCGTCGAATGGGTCTTGCGGTTGATGGGATTCGTTGGTTTTAACGGCTCTGTCTGCTTCGAGCGATTGCCGATTGCTGGTCTCAGTCGTGTCGCCACTGACGATTGTGCGTGTTCCGGTTGCGTTGTTGTCGATCGCGTTGGTGCCGGCTTTGGTTGCGTCGGCTTCGTTGGAAGCGCTGTTGGTATGCGCATTTCCGGTACTGCTGTCGGTATTACTGGCGGTGTTGTTGTCGGCATTGCTGGCAAATGTGCCGTTGTCGGTCGAGCTGTTGGTTGCGCTGCTGCTGGTAGCGGCGTCAATACCGTCGGCAGAAGTGTTGGTCGTTGCGCTTCCGGCAAGTGTTCTCGGTGTGCGTGCCGAGGTGTTTTCCTCGCTTGGCTTCTTGCCGTGCCGTGCCATAACCCCTCCAGAATCTGCCTGCTATTCTGTGATCCCCGGTGCCGGCTTCCGGTCCCGGTCAATGCTGACCGTGCCGAGTGTTCACCTGAAATGCCAATATACAGCGTACGATACCCGTTCGTCCCCGATGTATCGCTTCCGTGTTGCTTTATATATGGACGACCCGTACATTCCGGACGTAGTCGTAGTGCACTATTGGCGTGGGATCGCTTTCGGCTCGCAAGGTGATGCTTGAATCGTCTACTTGCAGGTAGGAACTGCCATCTTTAAACGAGCATTGATACCTATAGTCAAGCCTTAGAATAACCCGCCCCTCCACAGTGAGAGGTATCCCCTCCGGATTATGAGTATTGATGACGAAGCTGTCTCGTCCATTTTTGCGATATCCGCGAGGTGTGGACGTGTATTGTTCTTCTGCGGGACCAAGTACTGCGGTGAGCATGTCCTCGATTCGCTGTGCGAAGTCGTCGATCTGTGTGGCGAGATTTTCCAAAGAATCAGCAACCTTCGAGGTAGTCGAGATCTTCGAGGTTACGCAGAGCGATGCGTTCATCGAGTGTGAGGCCGATGATGTCGCGCTTGTCCTCAAGTGATTCACGTGTGCCAAACGTACGTTCTATAGTGTCACGCTGTTCCCGAATATCTTCAAGGGTGAGCATGATCGGCTTGCCAATCCTTCTTGCTTGGAGAGAAGCCAGTGCTGCGGTCATCTTTCCTCCTTCCACGTGGTTATTCCATTAAACATCATCTTGTCGAAAAGTGCACATGCTGTCGGCGGAATGAGATGTGGGGATCGGGATGATTTTGGGGATTGGGGATATGCAGGGTTGCGGGGTGCGGTTAGAGTTGGCGATTAGGGCGTTTGCGCCGAATATTTGAGGTTGATGAATTTATTCAAGAGAGGCTGACGAATGGTTTCGCCACATCATGTTTTGAAGATTGCGACTGCGCTGTCTGCGGTTGCGTTGACGGCTTCCGTTGCGGTTACGCCGGCTTACGCATTGCAGGATATTGCGATTGAGGATGCTGTTGCACAGAGCGGTCCCGTTACTGCAGATAATGGCGTTGTTGTGCAGTCTGACGATCAGTCGGATGATCAGACGGGCGACCAGCAATCGCAAGACGGCATGCCTGACAATCCGAATGCGAAACTTCCAGACACCATCAGTGACGAGATTTCCGACGATGCCACCGTGGTTTCGGAAGACCTGGCCGTCACCTCCGAAGGTGAGGTCAAGAACATCGAAACCGGCGAAATTGTAGCCGATCCGACACTGGTCGGTACGCAGGATCAGCAGCCGGATCCGCTCGCCAAAACTAATGGCGAATCCTTCATTCCGGTAAGTGCGGAAGATGTAAAAAATGCTGTAGCCGACGCGAATGATGCCAATAGTGCAGAAGTGCAATCCGCGCAATCCAGCGTAATCGTGGAACAATCGTCGATGAAATCGAGTGCGCAATCCACGCAATCCAACGCGAAAGTGCAAACAACCAAATTCGAAAGCAATGAATACGGCGCGCACTGGGGCACCTACAACAATACGAAAGCTTTCTTTGACTACCAGAACAACCTGTTCGTACAGCAAGCCAAAGGCGTGATCGACGTTTCCGGATGGCAAGGCGACATCGACTGGGCCAAAGCGAAAGCCGACGGCGTGGAAGGCGTGGTCATCCGCCTCGGCTACGGTTGGGGCAACAATGCTGACAAGAAAGCGCAACGTAACATTTCCGAATGCAAGCGACTCGGCATCCCATTCGGCATCTACTGGTATTCCTACGCGGACACTCCGTCGATTGCCAAAGAAGAAGGTACCGACGTGGTCGCCAAACTCAAGCAATTCGGTGTGAATCCGAGCGACTTGGCGTACCCCGTGTACTACGACCTGGAAAAGTGGACCTGGGAGGGGCATCAGCCGCCCACCGACCCGAACGTGTACAACAATATCGTCAACAATTGGTACAGCGCACTGCAGTCTGCCGGATACAAGAACCTGGGCGTCTACTCGTACACCAGCTACCTGCAAGGCCCGCTGAAACATGCCGACATTTACGCCAAAACCGCGTGGGTGGCGCAGTACGGCGCTCGCATGGGATTCGACTCGTTCCCGACCAATAGTCGCGGATGGCAGTACACCAGCTCCGGCAAAGTGGACGGCATCAGCGGCAATGTGGACATGAATGCGTTTGGGAATAAGGAGTATGTGAATGGCGGGAGCAGCAATGATTTACAAGCGGCCATTGATGTACGCAAAATGACTGCAGTTACCATTCCGAATGGCAATTACTACATTAATGTTCGTTCCAAAGTCGCGTCCAGTGTTGATATTCCTAGTGGAAGTGCTGCAGATTCCACCGCCATTCAGTTGTATTCCGGTAACGGTTCCAAGGCTCAGCAGTTCACTTTTACTAGGCAGTCTGATGGAAGCTACGAGATCGTCAATGTGAATTCCGGTAAGGCTTTGGACGTGCGTAATGGTGTTGCTGAGAATAACGCTATAGTGCAACAGTATTCTCGAAATAATTCTCAAGCTCAGCGATGGTTTATTCGTGACTCTGGAGCGGGATATTATTTGCAGTCCGCTATCGGTAATTGGGTTCTTGATTTGAGTGGCGGAAATACTGCGGATGGTGCTGCGATTCGGCTGTATACGCCGAATGGCACTGCTTCACAGTTATTCGTTGTTTCATCGAGCGATGTCAACATAACTGCTGGAGTGTCGATGATTATCACTTCGGTTGCGAATAAAAAACTTGTCACGGATGTGACGAGTGCATCGACGGCGAACGGGGCACGAGTTCAGCTTTATTCAAGCAATGATACGAACGCCCAGAAATATCGATTTGAATCAATTGGCAACGGAACTTACAAGATCGTCAATGTTAATTCGGGCAAGGTGCTGGATGTATCTAGCGGATCCACTGCTAATGGAGCGGCATTGCAGCAATATACGAGTAATAATACTGTTGCTCAGCAGTGGACGGTGCGGAATTACGGCAGCGGCAAGATTGCGTTGGTGTCGGTGAACGCCAACAAAGCTGTCGATATTCCAGGTGGCAATGCCGTGCAGCAGGCTCAGCTGCAGCTTTATTCGCCGAATGGCACTGTTGCTCAGCAATGGTTGGTCGCAAAGGCGCCGTTGACGTTGCGCGAACGTTTGAACGAGACTGCAGCCAAGCATAGGCAAGATCTGTCGGATGGAACCTACACTTTTGGATCGAAGCTTAATACGTCTATGAAGATGGATGTAAGCGGCGCTTCGTGTTCAAATTATGGAAACGTGCAGATTTGGGCCGGTAATGGAACCAATGCGCAGAAGTGGAAAGTAACGCATGATTCCAACGGGTATGTGACCCTGACCAGTGTGAACTCCGGCAAAGTTTTGGACGTGAACGGCGGTGTATCTGCCAACGGAACCAACGTGCAACAGTACGATTCCAATGGAACATACGCTCAAAAGTGGATAGCTGTCAAAAACTCCGATGGCTCGTATACGTTCCGGTCGGCGCTCGCGGAAAACGTGGTGCTGGATGTGAATGGTGGTTCCAGCGCAAACGGCACTAACGTGCAGTTGTATACTTCCAACGGAACAAATGCCCAAAAATGGGTGAAGTAGTTTGTGTCTATATCGCGCAGTTTGATCCAGACGATCAAACTGCGCGATACGCGTTATGCGTTTGCGGACGGTGTGAATCGACGATCTTCCCCGTCCGTTTCTTTAGTGAGATAGAGTGGACGATGCTTGACCTCGGTATAGGTCTTGGATAGGTATTCCCCTACGATGCCTATGCAAAATAGCTGAAGGCCGCCGATGAGTAGCATAACGCTAATCATGCTTGGCCATCCTGCAACTGGGTCACCAAAAAGCAAAGCACGGACTACAACAACGATGATGCCTATGAATGCGACGAGACAGCAGAAGACACCTAGGAAAGAAGACAGTGCAAGCGGTACTGTAGAGAATCCGGCGATTCCTTCAATAGAATATTTAAACAATGACCAGAAATTCCACTTTGTTTTTCCGGCTGCGCGTTCAATATTTTCATATGAAATCCAATGGGTTTTAAATCCAACCCACGAAAAAATGCCTTTAGAGAAGCGGTTATATTCACTTAATGATAAGACCGCGTCAACAAACTTTCTTGTCATGAAGCGAAAATCGCGTGCTCCGTCTACGATTTCCGTTCCAGACATTTTGTTGATGATTCGATAGAACATCTTTGCGAAAAAACTGCGAATTGGTGGTTCGCCTTTACGGGTTTTCCTGCGTGTTGCTACACAATCATAATCCTTGTTCTCAAGAAGGAATTGAAGCATCTTTGGTATCAGAGATGGTGGGTCTTGAAGATCGGCGTCTAGGGTGGCTACATAGTCGCCTTTCGCGGCTTTTAATCCCGCATATAAACCAGCTTCTTTGCCGAAATTTCGGGAGAAAGAAATGTAATGGACTCGTTCATCTTTTGCATGCAATGCTCGAAGCTTTTCGAGAGTTTTATCGCCAGAACCATCGTCAACGAAGATGAACTCTGCTTCAGCATGGGACTGTTGATGCAGAACGTTGGCGACACGGCAAGCCTCATCGTAGAAAAGAGGCAAAGACTCTTCTTCGTTGTAGCATGGAACGACGAAACTGACGAGCATTGGGGGTGTATCCTTTTGCGCTTAATGAGGACAATCTTTTGTTTTACATGTACATGATACATGTAAAGGTGCGATGGGTGTTATAGTGGCAAATTCTTTCGGAATCAGATACGAAGTCCCACCGCATATTGAGTTTTTAAAAGAACATTGAAAAAAGTTGTCTTCTTGATACCCGAATTCAATTTATAAGTGCAACGTTCGTCTTTGGGCAGCTGGTCTTCGAGGGCGCCTTGCCGAGTTCGCGGTGCCAAACCTCGTTGGACGTTTCCCGGTCCAGGACCTTCATGGGGGTGTCGTTGATCTCGTCGACGATGGCCGGCAGGCCCGCATTCGACAGGTCGTCCGGTCCTCTTGGGTAGGCAACGGCGGATGCGCCCGTTGCGGTTCTCATTCGACCTTCAGCCACCCCTTAATCCTCTTGGGCGTCTATCCCCTCCTGAGCGCGTCCATGACCCGGGAGAGCGGCGGCGGGTACGCCATGCGCGTGGGCCTGCGTGGCCGGCAGGCCCGTTGTTCGGCCTTCCTCCGCTCGGCCATGGCCGAATGGAACGGCCGCGATGTCCACGCGTCCGTCTTCGAGCAGCTCGACCGGCAGGGACGATACGGGTCGTTCTCGTTGGACGCGGACCACAGGCCGCGTTTCAGCTCGCGAATGACGGTCGACTTGTCACGGCCGATTCTCAGGACTGTTTGGCGCACGCCAAGCCCCTCCCGGTTCCGCAATTCGTCGATCCGGACACGTTCCTCTGCCGACAGGTGGGAATACGCTTTCATACCAAGCGCGACACTTTCTCCGGTCATGAATCTGAACACTTCCGACCATAGACAGGTGTTGCGCTTCTATTTAGAACTCGGGCCCGATGTATCGCTTCCGTGTTGCCTTATATAATGCACATGGCCATTCTTTAACTTCTGCATACTTGCCGGAACTTCTTAAAATTTTTGAGAAGTGCTGTGCTGGGGTTGTTGGGATCTTCGCGACGGACAGCGAAAGGCCTCGGATATTTTAGTGCCAAGGTGTTCTACCCCCAGCCTGTAATCTGGCATGGCATCTTTGCTCTTCATCTATATAGGCTATCTCGTGCGGCAACACAACGTGATTGGGCAATCAATTGCTCACCCAGGGATTGGGCAGTACTCGTGATTGGCTGGGGCATTCATCTGTCAATTCAGTGGCTTTAGCATGGCGATGAGCGGATTTGGCAAGTATCCGATTCTCGATATTCTGAAAGGATGACATCACGCCTTGGAATCTGATGTTGTCGCTGCTGCGGGTCTCGTTGTCGGACATGCTAGCGGCATTGCACGGTTTCTCATCCGTGCCATCATCGATTGTCTGCTTGCAGGGGACATACCATGTGCCGAGGAACAATATTTTCTTCCCAGAATTGCTGAAGAAGCAGGATACAGCCACCATTAAATGGCATAATTCTTGTTATCATCGACTATCAGAACAGTCAAACGAGAGAAACGATATGTCATCTATTACTTCATCGGCAGAAACACAGGCCAAGCCGAACGGCTCCACGGCCAAATCGCAACAGCGGCGGTACATCATGCCGGTCGTAGGCAACGTTCTGTCTCGAATCATTCTCTGGATGGGAATCATCGTCTTTTCCTGCATCGGCCTGGGCGCATTAATGTTCACGACGTTCTATCCGTCATACACGGAGAAAGCCGAATATCTCACCAATGCGGCATGGCCTGTTGTCGTATTATCCATAGCCGCCATTGCGGTAGTTGCGCTGTTACGCCGATGCAATGTTCTGGAACGAATTAATGTCAATGTCCTGTCGTGGATTGTTTGCTGCTATATGATTGTTGCGAGCACCGCATGGGCCATAGCCAGCGACACCTTCCCCGCATATGACTCATTGGACCTTATCAATGCCGCCAAAGAACTCGGTACCGATGATATGCCCATGTGGAACGGCTGGTACATGGAACGATACCCTTATCAAATGCCATTCGTCATGGTCATCCGACTGCTACTGGAAATGGTGGGGGATGGTCAGCTATACATTGCTTTGGAGTTCCTCAACGCCATATGCGCTGGGGCCACGGCATTGTTGCTGGTGCGTCTGTCGCGTCAGCTTTTTTCCGACAAGGCAGCGGTCATGACCGGTCTGTTCTCGTTCTTCTTTCTGCCGCTGTTCCTGTACTCTACTTTTGCATATGGCAACGTCCCCTCATTGCCATTCGCCCTTGCGGCAATCCTTTGGCAAGCGAAGTTCATGGAAACGCATACTTGGCGTCACTTGATCTTTGCGTCCATGGCTATCACCGTCAGTGTCCTGCTGAAATCCACGATGATTGTCGTGCTTATGGCTATGTGCCTTATCTTTCTTCTCCATGCGATGGTCAAGCGTAATTGGCATGGCATTGCAGGCATTATCGTGCCGATCGTAGTGTATGCTGCCTGTTCCCATGGTTTCTTCGCCATGATGGAAAAGAAATACGATGTGGTAACGGACAACGGACTAGGCAAGACCACATGGATTGCCATGGGATTACAGGGAGATGAGTATGGCAACCGTCTACCCGATGCACCTTCATGGGTTACAGGATCAGCCAATCCAGGATGGTACAATGGTTACCCTTGGGGGTGGACAGCTGACTACAATCCTGAAGTGGCAGCAGCTGATTCAGAGGAATCTATCAAACGGTCCTTGACAAGATTTGTTCAAAACCCAACATTTGCCATTCGATTCTTTATACAAAAACAGGCAACTATTTGGTTTGATCCCACTTATGAATCACTGGTCAATAGTAATTGGTCTGCAGTACCAAGTAACCATAGCTCTACTCCCATGTCTGACCGTCCTATGACTCACTTAGTTCACTCTGTGTATTATGGCAAAACCAATACGATTATCCTACGCGCCAGTGACGCTTTCCAGTTCCTCACTCTCGCAGCTGCTGCTACCGTGCTCATAGGACTGCGTAAACGCTTCCGCATTGAGCAGCTGCTTCCCATCACCGTATGTCTTGGCATTTTCTGCATCTATGTGCTGTGGGAAGCCAAAGCTCAATATGCTATGCCTGCCTATGTGGTGCTGCTGACATATTCTGGACAAGGGCTTCTCGATATTGAGAACGGAGCTGCACGCCTCATGGGTAAGTTCTCTCGCATTATCACAGGTAAGCATGAGCAAATATCAACACAACTCGCTGCCGATACCGGCATAGACTGATATGAACTGATTTTTGAACCGGCTTGACCATTATCAGCGTTCCACATTTCCCCTAACTTGATGGGAGATGATGGGATGAAGTGGACTGATTTGAATTGCCTCCCAC
This sequence comes from Bifidobacterium catenulatum PV20-2, assembly GCF_000800455.1. Taxonomy (NCBI): domain Bacteria; kingdom Bacillati; phylum Actinomycetota; class Actinomycetes; order Bifidobacteriales; family Bifidobacteriaceae; genus Bifidobacterium; species Bifidobacterium catenulatum. The sequence continues at coordinate 2,102,390 of NZ_CP007456.1, read as the reverse complement.
TTCTGTTGTCCAAAAAATGGGAGGCAGTTCAAATCGTATGGGTCAGGTTGTGATGTGGCGTGCATTGCAGCAATTGCTTGGCCTACAACGTCCGATAAAACGTCTGACAAGCGGTAGAGAGAACGCGCCAACAAGAGACTTGAGAGAGTATGCAACGTATTAGATTTTTCGATATTGCCAAGGGTATAGCCATTCTGGCTGTGATATTGGGACACAGTGCCATTGAAACGAACCTATTTGTACCCCATCGCACGGCTGAGGTTGTTCTGTCCATCTGTTTTTCATTCCATATGCCGCTTTTCTTCATTCTTTCCGGGTATTTCATGCATCCGGAAAGACGATTCCGCTGGATGAAGGAGGCAAAACAGCTGCTGCTCACCTACGCGGTGACGGCATTGTGCGTGCTTGTCGGCGTGACCTGCATGGCGACGCTCGACCATGAAAGCCGTGCGATTGCCCTTCGACAGTGGGGTATGGCCGCGATATATGGAAGCGGCGATATCTCGAATCTGACGCTCTGGCGAGTAGACCTGAGAATCGGCGCGATCTGGTTCCTGCTCGCACTGTTTTGGGCTCGTCTGCTGCTGCATTGTCTTGCAAGGCTCCCTATTATCCCTGTCTGGGTGGTGCTGTGCTTCGCTGTCGGCTATGTTTCCTCGCGATATGTACTGCTGCCGTGGAGCATTCAATCCGGAATGTGTGCGGTCGCGTTCCTTTATCTGGGGTATCTTGCCAAGAAATACGATGTGCTCGGCATGATGAAGAGGTTCCCCTGTGTATGGGCTATCGCGTTTGTTATTTGGGTGGCCGACATCATGCTTTTCGGTGGCATGAGCATGGCCGTCAATAACTATGGTTCGCGCCCTGTCCTGGCCGTAATCGGCAGCATTGCGGGAACACTGTGTGTTGTTGGCATCTCACAGTTGATCGATCGGGTTTCGGTGTTGGGAAGTGCGTTAAGCAGCATCGGTCAGGCAAGTCTTGCTATTTTGTGCGTGCACTTGATTGAAGATGACGCATTGCCCTGGCAGATGTATCTAGGAGTGTTGCGTACGGCGTTTCCTCAAGTTCCTCTGGTTATGTTGAGTTTCATTGTTCGACTGCCGATAGATCTTATCGGTGCCGCGCTGCTGTATCACATTCCGGTGATCAATGAATGGTTTTATCCTCAGCTGACGAAGAAGAAGCATAAGACAAATATGGTTAGTGTAACGGAATAGTCTGAAATACTCGTTTGAGAAGTGTACGCCTTCTCTTCAAGGGTTTACGCTAGTCTATGGAATATGGTTTCGATGAAATTCGCAAATATCCTTCTGGAAACGAACCCTCGCTCTGTCGCTTACCCGGCGCTGTACTGCCGTTCCGATCAGCCTGTTGTTTTCGACGAACAATTTGGCGAGTGGAAGATGTTTAATGCGGGGACCTTCGACTTCAGCACGTATTTCAATTCCTTGTCCGTAATGAAGCTGCGGAAGTACACAAGTGCAACAAGCTTCATGCTGCATCTTGAGCTTAAGGGTGCTGCCTGTGAGGTGCAACAGACCATGGGTGATGCTTTCGCACATGATCCGCTGCCTGTCGAGGGGGCTTCGAAGGTACTGAGCGCTTCTGATGACTGGCAGGTTGCCGATCTGCCTCTTACAATCACCGATGACATGGTGATTGTCGGTTTCCTCATCAAGACGGAGGGTGCGGTCGCCATTCGTAACAGCTACTACGAGCTTGGCATCGATGGTGAGCTGAACGACGTTGAGCTGGTGCTGTCCACCACCACCTTCAAGAAGGAAGCGTTCATTGAACGCAACATCGGCCTGGTCAAGGATAAGATCATCAATTCCGGTGATTCGATTGCCGATCATTTCCATATGTATGTGATTGATAATGGCCGTACTCTCGATGCCGAGAAGCTGAGCGGAAACCGCGTCCAGGTCGTGCCGAACGATAACGTTGGTGGTGCCGGCGGCTTTACCCGTGGCATGATCACCGCCATGGAACAGATTCCAAAGGCCACGAACATTCTGCTGATGGATGACGATGTCGCGGTCTCCCCGGAAAGCATCAAGCGTACTTATAATTTGCTGCGCATTCTCAAGCCTGAGCATCGTAATGACATGATCAGCGGTGCGATGCTGAACTATGAGGTCGGCGAGGACCAGTGGGAAGACATCGGCAACATGACTCAGCAGGGCACTTTTGCCGGTTGCAAGCCGCTATTGCGTCTGACTCTGTTCGAGGATCTGGTGTACAACGAGATGTACACGCCGACCAAGTGGCAGCGGAACAACATGTATGCCGCATGGTGGTACTGCTGCATTCCGATTTCCGTGATTGAGAAGAACGGCCTACCCCTTCCCGTGTTCGTTCGTTGTGACGATGCCGAGTATGGCATT